>NZ_CAUIXH010000006.1:0-111672 GCF_962707005.1 Neisseria basseii
TAAAAAAAAAAAAAAAAATGGATAAAATAATACAACGTATTATTTACAGAGTAAGGGTCTGAATATATAATCGGAGGATTACGTTAACTTTACTCTAATCGATACAATTATGACCCGCACCGACAAAAAACATACGGCAATATCCAAACTCATCCTCACAACAGCAGCCACAGGAATCGGCATATCCGCCGTGCCATACGCTCAGGCTGACAGCAATGGGCCAACGCCGGTCAGAAAGCTGATGATAGAAAACCCAATAACTGATGATGAAAATAAAACAGATGTTTACAATGTTTACGATATTATTTCCGATCCGTCTAGATCTGAAAGGGTCACCATCGGCTATGACGGCAATGGCACCTTGATTACCAACATTTCAACGGGTAAGATTGATGCGGGATCGACTGATGCGGTTACCGGAGAACAACTGTATCAACTGTATCACTACGTACCTGAAAAGATTGATAAAAAGCTTGAGGAATTTATTCAAGATTTACCTAATAGAGTTGAGTCTGAATCAGACGTTAAAATTGAATATTCAAATAACAAACTAACTCTAACCCTTTCCGAAAATGGGAAAGAGAAAATCAACAATATGTCCTCCTCTGAACGGATTTCCTCTATAGAGCAAAAAGTCGACAAGTTGGATAAATCAATGAACGGCGGTATCGCCAAAGCAGGAGCGATCGCACTCCTTCCTCAACCGACTTATGCGGGACACTCGATGGTATCCGCTTCTACGGCACACTACAACGGCGAACAGGCTCTTGCAATCGGTTACTCCAGCCTCTCAGATAACGGTAAAGTAATCCTGAAGGCAGGTGCTTCGTTCAATTTCTCCGGCAACAATACCAAAAAACCGTTATTTGGAGCGGCTGTCGGCTATCAATGGTGATCTTCCGCCATCAATACCTATTGGAACACAGCCTATAGTAAAAATGCCGCACTTGCAGACAGGTGCGGCATTTTGGATTTTGTATGCAGGCCATATCCTAAAGTTGCCCATCTGCATACTTCGCCTTTTATAGTGGATTAAATTTAAACCAGTACAGCGTTGCCTTGCCTTAGCTCAAAGAGAACGATTCTCTAAGGTGCTGAAGCACCAAGTGAATCGGTTCCGTACTATTTGTACTGTCTGCGGCTTCGTCGCCTTGTCCTGATTTTTGTTAATCCACTATACAACAAATTAAGGATTCAGATGTACTCCAACGATAAAGCAACCTCCGATAATCTACCCAGTATCAGCTTCATCCTGCCCGTCTATAATGTTGCACCCTATATCCCCCGCGCGCTCGAAAGCATATTGCGTCAAACGGTTCGCAAAGAAATTATTCTGATAGATGACGGTTCGACAGATGGCAGTGCGGAAATCCTGGCGAAATATATGCACCAATATCCCTTCATTACCGTTGTCAGCAGCCAAAACAGGGGCGTGGCGGCGGCACGCAATGCCGGATTAAAACTTGCAACGGGGGATTTCATTATGTTCTTAGACCCCGATGACGAACTTTACCCCATAGATTTCGGTTTGTGGGCAAGACTTGCTCAAGATAACGGACTTCAAGCGATTAAAGGCGTATATCTCCGTCCTCCTTATGAAGAGGGGAAAAATATGTTGAGGTGTAAGCCCGTTTTTCAATTTAAAGAACAGCACAATGGAAAAATCTCATCTATGCAGGGGATATTGATGCAGAGTCTGCCTCATCACTGGCCTCTACACAATATGTGCTTTATGATTGACCATCGCCACCTTGTCGCTACGGGTGTTACCTATCGCAACGGTATGCGTTTTGGGGAAGATATGGTTTTCATCTCTGAATTTCTGATTGCAGGCGGAAAAGTCTTGGAGGTTGATATTCCCTTTTTTATTTACCACCGCAGAGAAGGAAGTCTGACAACCGCCCTACCCGACCACAGGCTGACCGATTACCTTCACAATCTGCTTACCTACCTCGTACCGCTGATGGAAAGGCAGACCGATTCAAGATACGCAGAAACTGTCCGTCAAATCCTACTGATTGAATTCGATAAAATTGGCAGAATTGTCAAAAATATCCCTGAACTGAAGAAAGAATATGACCGCCTCTTTGCTCAACTGCCGGATAAAAAATATCTCTGACCATATGGGGGCAAATGCCGTCTGAATGCCTGAGAAGCTATTTCAGACGGCATTGTTTTATTTGGTAAGCGACTGTCTGCGTTGTATAATCGCCCGTTTTAGAATCGATAATAAACAATAGGAACCGCTATGACAGAATCCATCACCCGCGACAGTATGCAATACGATGTCGTGATTGTCGGCGCAGGCCCGTCGGGTTTGTCCGCCGCCATCAAACTCAAGCAGCTTGCCGAAAAAAACGGGTGCGAAATCAGCGTTTGCGTGGTAGAGAAAGGTTCTGAAGCGGGGGCGCATTCGCTGGCGGGTGCGGTTATCGATCCGATTGCGCTGAATGAGCTGATTCCCGACTGGAAAGAAAAAGGCGCGCCGCTGACGCGCACGGTAACGCAGGACAAAGTATTGTTCTTGACCGAGAAAAAAGCGTTCAACCTGCCCGTTACCCCCAATTTCGACAATCATGGCAACTACATCGTCAGCTTGGGCGAAGTCGTGCGCTGGCTGGCGGAGCAGGCGGAAAATATGGGCGTGGAAATCTATCCGGGCTTTGCCGCCGCCGAAGTGCTGTATCACGAAGACGGTTCGGTCAAAGGCATTGCGACCGGCAATATGGGCGTGGGCAAAGACGGCGAGCCGACCGATTCATTCCAGCCCGGTATGGAACTTTGGGCGCAGCAAACCCTGTTTGCCGAGGGTTGTCGCGGTTCGCTTTCCAAACAAGTCATCGAACGTTTCCAACTCGACCAAAACAGCCAGCCGCAAACTTACGGCTTGGGCATTAAAGAAGTTTGGGAAGTGCCGTCTGAACAGCATCAGCCCGGTTTGGTGGTGCACAGCGCAGGCTGGCCGCTGGACAGCAAAACCTATGGTGGCGCGTTTGTTTACCATTTCGACGACAACAAAGTCGCCGTCGGCTTCGTGGTCGGTTTGGACTATCAAAACCCGTATCTGTCGCCGTTTGAAGAGTTCCAACGTTTCAAAACCCATCCCGAAATCCGCAAAACCTTTGAAGGCGGCCGCCGCATCGCTTACGGCGCGCGTTCGCTGATTGAAGGAGGTTTGCAAAGCCTGCCGAAACTCTCGTTCAAAGGCGGCGTTTTAATCGGCGATGCGGCGGGTTTCCTCAATATGCCGCGCATCAAAGGCATCCATACCGCGATGAAGTCCGCTATGATTGCCGCCGAAGCCGTGTTCCCCTTGTTGGAAAATCTTGAAGAAACAGAGGGTTTCGACAGCGGCAAAGAGGCGGCGGATTATCAGCAACGTTTTGAACAAAGCTGGCTGCATCAAGAGCTTTATGCCGCGCGCAATGTCCGTCCGTCATTCAAATGGGGCGTTTACCTCGGTTCAATCTATACCGGTATCGACCAGATGATTTTCAGAGGCAAGGCCCCGTGGACCTTGAAACATCACGGCAAAGACAACGAGCAGCTCAAAAAAGCCGCCGCGTGCAAACCGATTGATTATCCGAAACCCGACGGCGTGTTGACTTTTGACCGCTTAAGCAGCGTCTTCCTCGCCAACCTCGCGCACGAAGAAAACCAGCCCGACCATTTGGTGCTGAACAATCCGCAAACGATGATAGACGTGAACTATAAAGAATACGCCTCGCCCGAAACGCGTTATTGTCCGGCGGGCGTGTATGAAATTGTTGAAGAAAACGGCAGTCCGCGCCTGCAAATCAACGCGGCAAACTGCGTGCACTGCAAAACCTGCGACATCAAAGACCCGACGCAAAACATCACTTGGATTTGCCCCGAAGGCGCGAGCGGGCCAAATTACGGCGGGATGTAAACCTTATTCCGCCGTTACGCCCGGTCAGGAATAAGGAATGGGGCAGTTGTTCAAACCTGCCCCGTTTGAACCCATGACAAAAAATGCCGTCTGAACCTTGGCTTCAACGTTCAGACGGCA
Organism: Neisseria basseii; assembly: GCF_962707005.1. Classification (NCBI taxonomy): domain Bacteria; kingdom Pseudomonadati; phylum Pseudomonadota; class Betaproteobacteria; order Neisseriales; family Neisseriaceae; genus Neisseria; species Neisseria basseii. The sequence goes on from NZ_CAUIXH010000006.1 coordinate 4,031, forward strand.
TTTTTGTTTGGATTTATTTGAAAATATAGGTATCAGGCATATCGTCGAAACCGACAACCTTACCGCCTTTATCCTTTGCAAATTTTTCAGCCTGTTCCTTGTTGCCGAACGGCAGCGCGTCTTCCGCACCCATACCGCCGATAAAGCCGCTGTCGATGACATAAAAGGCTTTTTTCGCATCTATCCACTCCGTGTCGGCATTGGGATTTGTCCAATCGGTAACATTGCCCATATCGGTAACGTAAATCACGCGGATGCCTTTAGGCTCTTCGGGCAGCTTGGTATAGCCGAACATCTGCTTGATGGTGGAGAACCAAACTGGCTGGTCAGGTTTGCCGTTCAAGAAAATCTGGGCTTTGGGGCCGTTGTGTTCGGTCAGATTCATACTGCAATAGTGTCCGACCGAACGATCGCTAATCTGCTGGGGTAAAGGCGGCGGTGCCTCTTCCGCCTGCCGGCAGGCACTTAAGGCGAAAACGGCAACAATTGCCAACAGGGTTTTCTTCATATTTGTCGCTTTCTAAAAATTCCGGCTGCCAAAACAAGCGGAATGATAACCCATAAAACCTGCGCGGTCAGCAAAACGGGGACGGTCAGGCTGATTTGTCCGCTCAAACCCGCCATACCCGCATACATAGCCGTATTTTCGTAACCGGTCAGGTTGAGCAGGCGGTAGATGTCGGTAGGATTAAACAGCAGCACTGTTTCAACAACAGGCGCGGTAATAACCTGCTGCGAGTCGGCAACCAGAATACCCAGTAGTGCCATATCGAAGATGACGACGAAAAACAACCACACACCGATGGAAATACCGGCCGCCGTCCCCCGCTCTTTGACTTTCGCACTGATTAAGTAGCCCATAGACAGAAAAGCCGCACCGAGGATGACGCTGGCAGCAATCAACAGCGCAAAGGGTTTCCAAGCGACGATGTCGAAACTGCCGTTGGCAAGTTGCAGCGTAATGCCTGCCAATCCGTAACCTGCCGTGGTGGCGAGGGCGAGGATGATGAGGTGTCCGACAAACTTGCCGGCAAGGATTTGGTTGCGCGAAATGGGATAACTCAACAGCAACGCCATCGTACCGCGTTCGATTTCGCCGATCAGTGCGTCATAGGAAAGCAGCATCGCAATCAGCGGAATCAGGAAAATAGACAGGCTCGACAGGCTAACAACGGTAACGGTCAGCGGATCGACCTTGACCGAACCGGTGGGCGAGCTGCCGAGAAAACCTAAAGAAAGGGCGAGTGCGGCAAGCAGGAGGGCGGCGGCAAGCACCCAGCGGTTGCGCAGGCTGTCGCGGACTTCTTTGCCGGTAATAATCCAAACGGGGTTCATACGTCCTCCCTTTTTAAGAACTGTGCATACATTTCGTCAAGCGTCGGCGTGTGGATGTCGAGATAGGCAAGGTCGGACAGGCTGCCCAGCTCGCCCAACAGTTCCATACGTTCTTCCGCCTGACATTGCGCCCGATAGGAAATGCCGTCTGAAAGCGGCTGCCAGCGGCTGCTCAAGGTGCGCGGTGCATTGAGGCGGATATTGACGGTCAGCGGCAGTCCGCTTTGAACGTGCAATTCGTCCATACTGCCGTCGGCAACCTTAACGCCGTTTTTCATCACGATAATGCGGTCGGCGTGCCCGTCCAACTCGGCAAGGGCGTGGGTACTGAGCAATACGGTCGCGCCGCGCCCGTTGAGTTCGCGCACGACTTCGTAAAACATTTGTCGTGATGCAGGGTCAAGGCCGGTTGTCGGTTCGTCAAACAGCAGGACTTTGGGTTCGCCCAGCAGGGCTTGTGCCAAGGCAAGGCGTTGGCGCATCCCTTTAGAATAAGTGCCGACGCGGCGGTGTGCCGCCTGGGAAATGCCGACACGCTCAAGCAGCTTACGGTTCTGGGTGAGCGGCTGTTTTTTAAGTTTGGCATAAAAATCCAGCGTTTCGATGCCGGTCAGCGAAGGGTGCAGCGCAACGGTTTCGGGCAGGTAGCCGATTTGGCTGCGAAGCCGCGCCCCCGCTTTGCTGCCGGTACGTTCGCCCAAAAGCATCACTTCGCCTTCGGTCGGGGTAATCAGCCCGAGTATCAGCTTCATAATGGTGGACTTGCCCGCGCCGTTGTGCCCGGCAAGCCCGACGCTTTCTCCTGCCTTCAAAACCAAATCGACTTGGTTGACGGCTTTTTGTGCCCCGAAGCGTTTGGTTACCTTCCTCAATTCGACATGATGTGTGGTCATGGTTGTTCCTTTTGTGTTTTCAGACGGCATTTGAATCCGGATGCCGTCTGAAGCAGACTAGTTCAAAGAACCGTTTTCCGCCTTGCCCCATTCCGACTGCCGCGTTTCGGCTTCTTTGAGCAGTTCGTCCTTCATCGCCTGATAACGGGTTTGAATTTTGGGGGCATAAGGCTTCATCAGCGGTTTGCTGTCCACCACGCCGCCGGGCAGAACGGCGGGAAACTGCGCCTGCGCCCATTTGACGATGCTGATTGCAGGGCTGTTCATCAAGAGGCGCGATACGGGCGCGCGCCAGATGATTTGGTCGATGATGCCGTTGGGGCGGTACGCGCTGTCGCCGAAGCCGTCGCCGTTCAAATCGAACGCGCTGTTGTCGCTCCAATAGTTGCCGTGTCCGCCCTCGCTCCAGTCGAGAAAGCGCGTGCTGACATATTTGACCTGGCTTTCGTTGTTGATAAAGGAATTGTCATGCAGGGACGTGCCTTCGATGGCGGCGGTAAAGTGTATGCCGATTTGGCAGTTTTCAAAATGATTGGCGGACAGTTTATCGTAGTTGGCATTGTAGGCAAAAACGCACTTGCCCGCTTTGTTGATAATGTTGTCGTGAATATCGGAATAGTTGACATAGTTGAGCATAATGCCCTGGTCGCGGCTGCCGACGGCGATATTGTCAAACACTTTGAGCCGCTCGGAAAACATCAGCACATAGCCCATATTGTTGCCCACGGAAATATTGCCGCTGACTTCGCTGTCGTTGGTGTACATATAGTGGACGGCGAAACGCAAATCGCTGAAGCGGTTGTTTTTATAGGTGTTGTGCGTGCTGGTATTGGAAAAAATGCCGTCCCGCCCTTTGGAAATGTCGTTGCCGACGACTTGCGCGCCGGGCGCGTTCCAAACGGTAACGCCGTTGCCGCGCTCGTTCACGCGCAAAGTCGCGTCGCCGACAATTTTGTTCTCGCGTACCATCGCATCGGCAGAACCGTGCAGATATACGCCGACCGAATTATCGAAAATATTGTTGTGTTCAATCAGGGCGCGCGGGGCAGTTTCTTCGAGATAGATGCCGGCGTCCATTGCAGGCAGGCTCATACCGGAACGGGTAACGGTCAGGTTGCGGAGCGTTACGTCCGGCGCATGTACGGCTATGGTGCGGCCGCTCCTGTCCCCTTCCACGGTTGCGGAACGGTCGGCAGGCCCTTCAATCGTAATCGGTTTGTCGATATAAAGTTTGGTTTGATATACACCGGAAGCCAGTTTAAGCGTATCGCCCGCCCGGGCGCGGGCAAAAATTTCGGCAAGGTTGTCTTGCGGGGAAACGTGGACGACGGCTGCCGATGCCGTCTGAAAAATACTGCCGGCGGCAAGTATCAGCACGGCCTTCAGCCATATACGGAGCGCGGATGTGTGCATAGTGTCCCTCTGTTTCGTTCGGTATGGCCGAACAAAATAAAGCATCATTCAAATGTGCCTGTTTTTATAGCGAAACCGCCTGAAACGGTACGGCAAGCGGTTTGGCTATAAATGCCGTCTGAAGACCTGTTGCCTTCAGACGGCATTCTCAATATTCAGCCGTCAGACCGCATTATTTGGGATGAACAATCATCTGACCGGACATTTCCATATGCAATGCGTGGCAGAACCATTGGCAGTAGTACCAGTGCACGCCCGGACGGACGGCTTTGAAGGTTACGGAAGAAGTGGCTTGCGGGCCGATTTCCATAGCGATGCCGTAGCCTTCCAAAGTGAAGCCGTGGGTCAGGTCCTCGATGGTTTCGACGTTGGTAACATAAACGGTTACTTCGTCGCCTTGGTTCACTTCAAACTGCGGAATGCTGAATGCAGGCGCAACGGCAGTCATGTACACGCGTACTTTGTTGCCTTCGCGTACGACTTTGGCGGCTTTTTCCAGCTCGACACCGTCTTTTTTCGCCTGTTCCAAAGCATCCTGCCAGAACCAAGGGTCTTTACGGTCCCAAGTTTTGCCCGGGTTCAGTTTGGACGCGGCAACCAAACACAAGTCGTGCGGTTCAGCAAAAGTCGGGTTGTCGTGTACCAGACGCATTTCGTCGCCGGAGATGTCGATCAATTGGTCGCACTCGGGTTTCAACGGGCCGGCATTCAAGAAGCGGTCTTTAGAGAACTTGTTCAAAGACACCAGCCATTGACCGTCGGCTTCTTTGGTTTCGCCCATGGTCGTATGGTTATGGCCCGGTTGATAGTGAACGTCAAGTTTTTGTTTGATCGGATCGATTTTCTCGCCTTTGTAGGCTTTGATCGCATCGTCAATATTCCATTTCACCATTTGGCTGTCGATAAACAATGTCGTATAAGCATTGCCGCGACCGTCAAATGCGGTGTGTAAGGGGCCGAGACCCAGTTGCGGTTCGGCTACGACCACATCGCGCTCTTTGATTTTGCCTGCAAACAAATCGTCCAGTTTGCTGACATCCAATACGGTAACGGTTGGAGAAAGCTTACCGTTGAGCATGATGTATTTACCGTCAGGGCTTGCGTTACAGCCGTGAGGAGAGTTCGGCACGGGGATATAGCGCGTGTATTTGGATTTGGCTTCAGCTCGGCCGTCCAGCATTTTCACACCGTTCACTTCTTTGAAGTCGCCTGCTTTAATACCTTCTTCAATAGCCTTCAGGTCGAAAACGACGCACCAGTCCTGCTCGTTGGAAGACGCACCTTGTACTGTCAGCGCGCGCTCGGAGTTGTAGCAGGTGGAGAAAGAATATTTGCCTTGGTAGTCGGCATCGCCGTTGTCCAAGTTGCCGTCAACCAATACTTGCCATGCGATTTCCATGGTTTCGCCGTCGATGGCGGTGTACACGGCATTCCAAGTTTTCGCATCATCCAGTTTGCCTACGCCGCTGACGGGGGTGATGTGTTCGCCGTTGGCAAAGACATAACCGGTTTTCGGATAACGTTGCGGACGCAGACCGTGAATACCTGAAGCATTAGGGATGTCGATGATTTTGTCGGCCTTCATCACATCCAGACGCACACGGCAGACGCGGTTGTTTGCCTTGTCGTTGGCATAGGCATAGCGGCCGTCATAAGTTTGATCGGTAAACGACAAGTGCGGGTGGTGAAGGTCGCCGTTGGGATAGCAGCGCAGGCCACTGTCTTTTAAGAATTTACGGGTTTCTTCGGTAATATTGCCGTTGAGGACTTTCAAGCTCTCATTGGTACGTCCCCAACCGGTCGCGCTGTCCATATTGAACACGGGAATACGCATCAGTTCGCGCATGGAAGGCAGACCAATCAGGCGCATCTCGCCGGACTGACCGCCGGAAAGGAAACCGTAATATTGATCAAGCTCGCCCGGACCGACTTCGGAAGACAGTTGACCTGGTTTGGCTTCACCATGCTCCTTGGCGGCAGGGGCGGCACCAGAAGCGGCAGCCTGTTCGCCGTCTTTAGAGCAACCCGCCAAACCCAACAGGCCCGCACCGGCAATACCTGCACCGGAAGCAGCGGCCGTACCTAAGAATGAACGACGGCTCAAGCCGTTTTGTTCTAATTTTTCGTCTGACATACAACACTCCTTGGATAAAATACGGCAAACCGGTTTTCAGACGGCAAGCCGATGGGAAAAAATTTTATTATCCTTCCGGGGAAACCTTGCCTACCTGACACTTTGGCTTCAGGCTTCCCCCGGATGCTTATTTTTCAGATTGCACCGTTTCGGGTTTGACAAAATGGACAACCTGTTCCTGCGGCTGCTTGGAGACACTCTCCAATTCCCCTGATTTTGCAGCAGCCTGTTTTTGTTTTTTCTTATTCACTGCCACAACTTGCGGACAGCGCGTATCGTGGTGGTACATCACTTGGCAATGCAGACACTGGATACATTCGTTCGGATGGATATCTCCCTCCGGGGCAATCGCTTGTACAGGGCATTCATGTGTACAAATTTGGCAGGGATTACCGCACATTTTATAACGTCTCAACCAATCAAACACGCGGAATCTGCCCGGCAGCGCGATACCCGCACCCAAAGGACACAGATAACGGCAGAAGAAGCGTTCGATAAACAGCCCCGCAATCAAAAGGGCGACGGCAAAGGCGACAAACCACCAATCGCGCATAAATTTCAAGATAATCGCGGTTTTGAAGGGTTCGACTTCTGCAAATTTTTCCGCCGTACCCAAATCATACAGAGAGATTGCCAAAAGCCCGAAGAAAATCAGGTACTTGATAACACTCAAACGGGTATGCAGCATATGCGGCACGGTAATCTGTTTCACACCCAGTTTTTTGGCAATCCGGTTAGTCAATTCCTGTAATGAGCCGAACGGACACAGCCAACCGCAAAACGTTCCCCTGTTCCACAGCAGCATGGTTGCAGCCGTGAACAGCCAAAGGATGAACACAATCGGATCCATCAGGAAGAATTCCCAATGAAATTCGGTAAGGATGGCGGAAAACAGCGTCAACGTATTGACAACCGAAAGCTGCGCCTGTGCATACCAGCCGATATAGAAGAGCGTGAAGGTCAAAAAGGCGAGGCGGAAGCGGTCGTACCATTTTTCGTAACGCACAATCCAGTCTTGGAACAAAAACACCAGTAACAATATGGTCAGTGCAATGCCGACAACGATAATCTGCCCCTGTTTCGCTTTCCAAATCTGTTTCCATAATTGATTGGATACACCGTTTTCAGCTGACGCATCTTCGGCAATGCCGTCTGAAGCGGTATCGGATGCCGCGGCAGGTACGGCTTCGACAGGCGCGCTGATTTCTACGGGCGGCGCTTTGGGATCGTCGACGTAATAAGCTTGGGGCAGTTCGTAATCCAAATCGGCGGTAACGAAGGCTTTATCGTTCACGCTCAATACGCGCTGAACCATCAATTGCAGCCGCCACGGCTCCGCACCGTCAAACTCTACGCCTTCAGGGATGGTAAACCAAGAAACTTCTTTAAAGCGCGGCGCACCGGCGGCGGACAGCGCGACGACGCGTTCGTGTTGGGCATCGGTAAAACGGAAGCTGTTCTCTCCCTGAATCATCTCGATACGGTCGAAAATACCGCCGCGCACATAACCCGAACCTTTCCAAGAATAACGACCCTCCCCGGCAACCAAAACCGCCTGCTGCCCGGGTTTCAGCCGTTTTTGCAGATGCGCCCAGCCGTCCTCTCCCAGCAGGCTTTTACCGATGGAGGGCTGGCTGACCAAAGCAACATATAAATCGATAAAGGTATCGTCAGGATCGCCCTGTTCGGCGTGATCGGCCACGCCGGCCTTGCCGCCTTTCTCAAACAGTTTGTTGATTTGATCGAGCGTGATATGCAGATGACCGACGGCCTTTTGTTTCAAAAGTTCATCCCAAGACAAAATATCCTGCTTGTCGGGATTTGCCATACGGCGCGGACGGGTTTCTGCCGCAGGCGCGGCTTCCTGAACATCGGAAGCGGATGCCGTCTGAAGGGCCTTGTCCGAACCCAGACGGTATTGGTTGGCAATGACCTTGTACGAACGCTGGATGCTGTCGTTAATCACCATCAGCGTAACAGTCGCACCGCTGATAATGTCGCCCGGCGCCACGCCCGGAGTCGGCGGATTTTTAATAAAGTTCAGACCGATATATTTGTCGATGAATTTATCGACACGCGACTGCGGGATACCGATCAGCATAATCGGTTCGTGATGATCGACCAGTTTTGCCCCGGCTATCGTGCCGTCGTTTGCCAAAGCCATCAGCGTATCGATCGGTTTGCTCGAATAACCGCGCGTATTGACCACATCGGTCGTGATATAGACCAGACCGAGCTGCTCGTCGCCTTTGTAAACGCGGGCGACCATGGGCTTACCTTCCGGTTTGCCGTAACGGTCCGCACCCGGAAAAATTTCCGAAGGCTGTATTTTCGCCAGAAAATCAGGCAGACGCTCCGCATAAGCGGGCAGTGCCGCCGTCAAAAAGACAAAGGCGGCAAAAAACGCCGTTATCCGCGCCCGAAACGCAGACATACGCCGGATTGAAAAACAGGACATAGCTATCCCCGATATACCGATACTCTTTAATATTGATATTATATGAATCATCTATCGGCGATTTTTTGATGCAAATCAAATTTACAAATCTTAAAACCAATCTGCATACGGGATAATACTTTGTAATTACATCGATATATAGTGGATTAACAAAAATCAGGACAAGGCGACGAAGCCGCAGACAGTACAAATAGTACGGAACCGATTCACTTAGTGCTTCAGTACCTTAGAGAATCGTTCTCTTTGAGCTAAGGCGAGGCAACGCCGTACTGGTTTTTGTTAATCCACTATAATGTGGGATTTCACGATGTTGTCAGACAGCACAAAAATATGCCGTCTGAAACCCCTTCAGACGGCATCCTTTTCCGGCGCACCGTTATTTGTCCAAATGATAAATCTGCGCGACGGCATGAACCAAATCTTTATCTTCTTCCCCCGCCTTATTCAAGGTTTGGGTCGGCGAATGCAGCAGCTTGTTGGTCAGTTGGACGGACAGCCGTTCCAAAACCTCTTCTGCCGTTGCGCCTTTGGCAAGCTGTTTCATCGCATTTTCCAACACCTGCTTGCGCGCTTTCTCGCCCTCGTCCCGCAACGCCTTAATCAAGGGGACACTCTGCCTGCCCTGCTGCTGCCGGACAAATTCGGCAACTTTCTCGGACACCAGCGTTTCGGCGGCGGCGGCGGCCTTCTGCCTTGCCTCCTTGCCGCTTTGGACGATATTGACCATATCGTCCACAGTATAAAGATAGGCATCATTCAAATCGCCGACTTCCGCCTCAATGTCGCGCGGCACTGCCAAATCAAGCATGAACAACGGCATACTCTGCCTTTGTTTCAATGCACGCTCCACCATGCCTTTGCCGACAATGGGCAACTGGCTCGCCGTCGAAGAAACCACCACGTCGTAATCGTGCAGAATGGCAGGCAGATCGGACAGCAGGCACGGTTCGGCGTTGACACCGAGCTTGTCGCACAACTCCTGGGCACGCGCCAACGTCCGGTTGGCAACCGTCATCAATCTGGGGTTTTTAGCAGCAAAATAAGTAGCAACCAACTCAATCATCTCACCCGCACCGATAAACAAGACATTCAAATCGCCGATGTCGGGAAAAATCTGCTCTGCCAACTTGACGGAAGCGGAAGCCATGGAAACCGAGTTTTCGCCGACGGCAGTATCGGTACGGACCTCTTTAGCAACAGAAAAGGTTTTTTGGAACAGGGCATTGAGTTTCTTACCCATACTTTCCTGCTCTTGAGCAACCCTGACCGCATCCTTAATCTGTCCTAAAATCTGCGGCTCGCCCAACACCATCGAATCCAAGCCGCAGGCGACGCGGAAAGCATGGCGCACAGTCTCCTGCATCCCCAAAGTATAAAGGTAGGGGCTGATTTCTTCTATGGGAAGGCTGTGGTAGTCTGCGAGCCAACGGATGATTTCTTCCGAATCGCCGACACAGTAAAGCTCGGTGCGGTTGCAGGTAGAAAGGATTACCGCCTCCGTTGCCGCATTGCTTCGGGCAAGATTGCGGACGGCTTCGGGCAGGCAGGCAGCGGCAAACGCCAGCTTTTCCCGTATGCTTAAAGGTGCGGTTTGATGATTGAGTCCGACAGCGGTAAGTTGCATGAAAAAATCGGTAAAGATGAATATAGGCCGTTATTATAGCCTAACTGACCTTGAAGACACAGACAAAAACTGCACTTCCAAACGCATCCTTGCCGTCTGAAAGTGCAGTTCCTTAAATAAGGCATCCTATTATCAGGATAGGAATTTAATCCACTTCGCCCGCGTATTGTTCGGCAGTCAGCAGACCGTCGTAATCGGCAGGATTGGCAGGTTTGATTTTGAAGAACCAGCCTGCGCCGTAAGGGTCGCTGTTGGCAGTTTCCGGTGCGCTGGGCAAGTCATCGTTGACGGCAACGACTTCGCCCGCAATCGGCGCGTACACGTCAGATGCGGCTTTTACAGACTCAACCACACCGGCTTGCTCTTCAGCGGCAAGGTTTGCGCCGACTTCAGGCAGCTCGACGAACACGATGTCGCCCAACAGCTCTTGCGCGTGGTGGGTAATGCCGACGGTGATGGTACCGTCTTCTTCAAGGCGCAGCCATTCATGACTGGCAACGTATTTCAGTTCTGCCGGGATGTTGTTGCTCATGGTTTGATTCTCCATTGGTAGGGGGTTATTTTCAGACGGCATCTATATGAATCAATATCCACAGATACCTTGTTCAAGGCTTTCTACAAACGTCCGTATCGGACAACAATTAAAACCTGCTTTCAGACGGCATATGAAATGAAAATGCCGTCTGAAACCGCATCAATCAAACTGTTTCTGTCCGTTGCGTACAAACGGCAGCTTCAGTACGCGCACGTCCACTTCCTTGCCGCGCATCAGCACTTTGGCGGTATCGCCGTCAAAATCTTTCGGCACGCGGGCGATGGCGATGGATTGTTTCAGGCTGGGCGAGAATACTCCGCTGGTGGTTTCGCCTTTGCCTTTGCCGGTCAACACTTCCATATGCGCGCGCAGGATGCCGCCTTTGTCGAGCAGCAAACCGACTTGTTTGACGGCAACGCCTTTTTCTTTCAATGCCAGCAAGGCGGCTTTGCCGACGAAATCGCGGCTTTCGTCTTTCAAATCAACCGTCCAGCCCATGCCTGCTTCGAGCGGGCTGGTGTCGTCGTCCATATCGTTGCCGTAGAGGTTCATGCCGGCTTCCATGCGCAGGGTGTCGCGTGCGCCGAGGCCGCAAGGCTGTACGCCGGCTTGTTGCAGGGCTTTGAAGAATGCGACGGCTTCGGTGCCGGGCAGGATGACTTCGACGCCGTCTTCGCCGGTGTAGCCGGTGCGGGCGACAAACCAGTCGTTGCCCAAATCCGCGCCTTGGAACGGTTTGAGATTATGGACGACATCCGCCCATTCAGGTTTGACGGTCAGGAGTTTTTCGATGGCTTTCGGGCCTTGTATGGCAAGCATGCCGAGGTCGTAGCGCGGATTAAAGACAACGCCGAACTCTTGTCCAACTTTGTGGAATTGCACCGTATCTTTTTCACGTGTCGCGCCGTTGGACACGATGCGGTATTGGGTTTCAGCTTCATTGGTGCGGTAAACGATCAAGTCGTCAATCACGCCGCCGTTGTCGTTGAGCAGCGCGGAATAAAGGGCTTTGCCGACGAAGGCGAGTTTGGCAACGTCGTTGGCAATCAGTTTGCGGAAAAAGGCTTTGGCATTTGCGCCTACTACGTCGGTAACAAGCATGTGTGATACATCGAACATACCTGCATCGGTGCGCACGGCTTCGTGTTCGGCGATTTGTGAACCATAATGGATGGGCAGCTCCCAGCCGGCAAAATCGACCAGCTTTGCGCATGCATCTTGATGGGCTTGGTGAAACGGGGTGGTTTTCAGGGCAGTCATTCTCAGCTTCTCCAGATTTATTGTTCAGATGCCGTCCGCACATAAGCAGCGCGGAAGACCCTATCTGTCCTTGAACCTGAGATTTTCGGCATACCCGCTTGATGGCAAACCAGTCTGCTCACTGCTTTGCGCGGTTGTCTGAATGGTGGTTCAGACGGCCTTCTCCCCTTCGGTGGGTGCGATTGCACCGCTCTCCAGATGTTTTATTTCAATGTGCAGTCCCTGTTGCCTGAGCGATTTAAGGGCATCTGCGCCTTCGGCGGCTACGCGTAACCTGATGTAGCTCTCTCCTGCACATGGCGCGATTATGGCTTGAAAAGGCAGTTTGGGCAAGCCGTCTTAAAGAGATGCAAACCGACCGCCTCTGTTTCCACATGATTTTCCGAAAACAAAATTTGTCCCGGATGACGGTATAACTTTTTATATGTTAATATGGTCTCCATCTGTGCGGATTGCCGCAAACATACGGACAGACAATCCGGATTCCTTAAAACGGAACGCAAATATGCCCCAACTCACTTTAGACAAAACCGATATTAAAATCTTACAGGTTCTCCAGGAAAACGGCAGGCTCACCAATGTCGAACTGTCCGAACGTGTCGCACTTTCGCCTTCTCCGTGCCTGCGCCGTCTGAAGCAGTTGGAAGATGCCGGCATTGTCCGCCAATATGCCGCGCTGCTGTCTCCGGAATCCGTTAATCTGGGGCTTCAGGCATTTATCCGCGTTTCCATCAGCAAAGCAAAAGATGCGCGGGAAGACTTTGCCGCATCGGTTCGAAAATGGCCGGAAGTCTTGAGCTGCTTCGCCCTGACAGGGGAAACCGACTACCTGCTTCAGGCATTTTTTACCGATATGAACGCGTTTTCCCATTTTGTTTTGGATACGCTCCTGTCCCACCACGGCGTACAGGATGCGCAATCGAGCTTTGTTTTAAAAGAAATCAAACACACCACATCCCTGCCGCTCAACCACCTGCTGAAGGAATAATGTCCTTCCTTTCCCGCACATGCAATCTGCAAACACATTTACATGACAATAATGAATATCAATACTTCCGAAAATAAAGATGCTGTTGCCGAACACACCGGACAATGGTTGGAAAAAGCCGTCATCGGTCTGAACCTGTGTCCCTTTGCCAAAGCCCCCCACGTTAAAAACCTTGTCCGCATCGCAATCAGCGAAGCCAAACACCTTGACGGTTTTTTGGAAGACTTGGACGAAGAACTGCAGCGACTGGGCAATACGCCCGCCACCGAACTGGAAACCACCCTGCTGGTTCACCCGACCCTATTCCCCGATTTCGACGTATTCAACGATATGCTCGACATTGCCGATGCCGCCGTTGTCGAAAACGGCTTGGAAGGCATCGTCCAAATCGCACCGTTCCATCCCCAATTCCGCTTTCAGAATACCGAACCCGACGACATCGGCAACTACACCAACCGTTCTCCCTACCCGACGCTGCACCTTATCCGCGAAGACAGCATTGCCAAAGCTGCGCAAGCCTTTCCCGACGCTTCGGCAATATTCGAACGCAATATCGCCCTGCTGGAAAAAATGGGGCATGAAGGTTGGGAAAAACTGGGGATTTCGCAATGTCCGTTTACCCGCAATAAACAGCAGGGTGAAAAATGATACGCTACCTGTTGATTGCCTGCGGCTGCATTTCCCTGCTGCTGGGGATAATCGGCATTTTTTTGCCACTGTTGCCGACCACGCCGTTCGTACTGCTCTCCGCCGCCTGCTGGGCAAAGGCATCCCCGCGTTTTCACCGCTGGCTGCACCGCCACCGCTATTTCGGCCCGATGGTTCATAACTGGGAACAAAACGGCGCAGTACCGCGCAAAGCCAAGATTTTCGCCATCAGCATGATGACCGCATCCTGCCTGATGATGTTTTGGCAGTTCCCCCAACGCTGGTGGGTAGGCGCAATTTCATCGGTTTTCTGTTCCCTTGTCGCCATATGGATGTGGCGCAGGCCCGAATCTTGAATGCCGTCTGAAAGGGATAAGGGCAAACAAACGGACGGGGCAAACCTGCTTCATTGCAAATATATGTTAAAATAAATTCATTTTCCGTTTTTGATAGATTATTTATTAAAGATATATATTTCTTTGTTTTAAATAAAATTATTTATTAAAAAGAACATATATTCCCAAGCACGGCCAATCCCCCTTCCCGCCGCCTTCCGGTTTGGGAAACTGGTTTATCCTGATTATTTACTTTACAATCAATCGGAAAACTTTTTTCAAAAACAAACAGGCAGCACAGTCCGCCTATGTCCGGGCGGCACGAAGCCTGTATCACTCCCGCGCGCCGCGCAAGGCAGTGCTTGAATCGAGGAAACACGATGCGCCACCTACCCCTGTTTTCACTAATGCTTTTCCCGGCATCGGTTTACGCCGCAGATTTGGACGGCGCAAACCTAAACCTGCTGTGGGGTCTGCCCTTTGCCCTGATTTTGCTGTCTATCGCATTGGGTCCCTTGTTTTTTTCGCATACCTGGCATCACCATTACGGCAAAATCACTGCCGTTTGGACATTGCTCTTCCTCATCCCGTTCAGTTTGGTTTTTGGCGCGTCCGCCGGTGTGCATACGGTTGCCCATGCGCTGGTTGAGGAATATATCCCGTTTATCCTTCTGCTTTTGGCTTTATATACGATTTCGGGCGGGATTTTGGTTTGGGGTAAGCTCAATGGTACGCCTGCGCTGAATACCGGGCTGCTGGCAGCGGGGACGGTGATGGCTTCCTTTATGGGGACGACCGGTGCGGCAATGCTGATGATTCGTCCGCTGCTTAAGGCAAACCATTACCGCAAGAATAAGGTGCATGTCGTTATATTCTTTATTTTTTTGGTGGCAAATATCGGCGGCGGCCTGACGCCGTTGGGCGATCCTCCGCTGTTTTTGGGCTTCTTGAAGGGCGTGGATTTCATGTGGACGGTGAAACACATGTTGATGCCCGTATTGATCAGTACGGTGGTGCTGTTGCTGGTGTTTTATATTATCGACAGCCGTTATCACGCGCGTGAAGCCAATGTGGAACAGATTCGGCAGGAAGAGGAGGCCGATGAAGATTTGCGTATTGCCGGCAAATGGAATTTTCTGCTGCTGGCGGGCGTGGTCGGTGCGGTTTTGCTGTCCGGCTTGTGGAAGCCCGATCATCCGGGGTTTGAGATTTTAGGCAGCCACTATGCGTTGCAAAACTTGGTGCGTGATGTAATTTTGCTGGTGCTGACCGTTGTTTCGTTGCTGATTACGCCCAAACAGGTCAGGGCGGGCAATGAATTCAATTTCGACCCGATTGCCGAAGTGGGCAAACTGTTTTTGGGTATTTTCATTACGATTTCCCCTGTTTTGGCGATTTTGAAGGCGGGCGAAGCGGGTGCGCTGGGTTCGGTGGTATCATTGGTGCATGATGCTTCGGGCAATCCGATTAATACGATGTATTTCTGGATGAGCGGTTTGTTGTCCGCATTTTTGGATAATGCTCCGACTTATTTGGTGTTCTTCAATATGGCGGGCGGCGATGCTCAGGCTCTGATGACGGGGCATCTGTTCCATTCGCTGTTGGCCATATCCATGGGTTCGGTGTTTATGGGTGCGCTCACTTATATCGGTAATGCGCCAAACTTCATGGTTAAAGCGATTGCCGAGCAGCGCGGTATCCCGATGCCGACTTTCTTCGGTTATATGATGTGGTCGGTGGGGGTGTTGATTCCGCTGTTTATACTGCACACGCTGATTTTCTTCGTTTGGCAGTTGTTCTGATTCCTAAACTTCAAAAGGTCGTCTGAGAACCTGATTCTTATTGATTCGGTTTTCAGGCGACCTTTTTGCATTCTGCCAGGGATTAATTTGGGGCATCAATATCTTGTAATTTTATTGGAGGGCTGCTTTGCGTGGGATTCAGGGCAGGAAGCTGGAAAAAATCTTCGTAAATCTGACATAAGGCGGACTGTTCCTGCTAAAATCAAATGTTTTACAGTTTTCATTTAATTGTTGTTTTCCGTAAGTAAGGCTTTACTTTCAGACGACCTTCCCCATGCTTTGCCATTTCAAACGTCGTCTGAAAAGTTGGAACATTTTATTCTGTTTAACTCATCACAAGTAATGCAAATCTATGATTAAAATCAAAAAAGGTCTAAACCTGCCCATCGCGGGCAGACCGGAGCAAGTCATTTATGACGGGCCGGCCATTACCGAAGTCGCGTTGCTTGGCGAAGAATATGCCGGTATGCGCCCCTCGATGAAAGTCAAGGAAGGCGAAGCCGTCAAAAAAGGCCAAGTGCTATTTGAAGACAAGAAAAATCCGGGCGTGGTGTTTACCACGCCGACTTCAGGCAAAATCGCCGCCATCCATCGTGGTGAAAAGCGCGTACTTCAGTCAGTCGTAATTGCCGTTGAAGGCAACGACGAAATCGAGTTCGAACGCTACGCGCCCGATGCGTTGGCAAAATTGAGCAGCGAAGAAGTGCGCCGCAATCTGATTCAATCCGGTTTGTGGACTGCGCTGCGCACCCGTCCGTTCAGCAAAATCCCTGCCGTCGATGCCGAGCCGTTCGCCGTTTTCGTCAATGCGATGGACACCAATCCGCTGGCCGCCGATCCTACGGTTATCATCAAAGAAGCCGCCGAAGACTTCAAACACGGCCTGTTGGTATTGAGCCGCCTGACCGAACGTAAAATCCATGTGTGTAAAGCAGCCGGTGCGGACGTGCCGTCTGAAAACGCTGCCAACATTGAAACACACGAATTCGGTGGCCCGCATCCTGCCGGTTTGAGCGGTACGCACATTCATTTCATCGAGCCAGTCGGCGCGAATAAAACCGTTTGGACCATCAATTATCAAGACGTGATTGCCATCGGGCGTTTGTTCGTAACAGGCCGTCTGAACACCGAACGCGTGATTGCCTTGGGCGGCCCGCAAGTCAACAAACCGCGCCTCTTGCGTACCGTTTTGGGTGCGAAGGTGTCGCAAATTACCGCCGGCGAATTGGTTGATGCAGACAACCGCGTGATTTCCGGCTCAGTATTGAACGGCGCGATTGCACAAGGCGCGCACGATTACCTCGGCCGCTACCACAATCAGATTTCCGTTATCGAAGAAGGCCGCAGCAAAGAGCTGTTCGGCTGGGTTGCGCCGCAGCCGGACAAATACTCCATCACGCGGACGACCCTCGGCCATTTCCTGAAAAACAAACTCTTCAAGTTCACGACAGCCGTCAACGGCGGCGACCGCGCCATGGTCCCCATCGGCACTTACGAGCGTGTGATGCCGCTGGACATCCTGCCCACTCTGCTTTTGCGCGATTTAATCGTCGGCGATACCGACAGCGCGCAGGCTTTGGGTTGCTTGGAATTGGACGAAGAAGACCTCGCTTTGTGCAGCTTCGTCTGCCCGGGCAAATACGAATACGGCCCGCTGTTGCGCAAGGTGCTGGAAACCATTGAGAAGGAAGGCTGATTATGGGCTTGAAACATTTTCTTGAAAAAATCGAACCGCACTTCCTGCCGGGCGGCAAACATGAAAAATGGTATGCCCTCTACGAAGCTGCGGCGACGATTTTCTATACATCCGGCGCGGTAACGCGCAAAGCGGCACACGTCCGCGACGCGCTCGACTCCAAGCGCATGATGATTTTGGTGTGGCTGGCTTTGTTCCCTGCCATGTTCTACGGTATGTACAACGTCGGCATACAGGCATTCGGTGCGTTAACGCCCGATTTGTTGCAACAAAACATCGCCAACGACTGGCATTACGCCCTTGCCAACGCTTTGGGCATCAATATGTCGTCTGAAGCGGGCGTGCTGGGCAAAATGCTGTTCGGCGCGATTTACTTCCTGCCGATTTACGCGACCGTATTTATCGTCGGCGGTTTCTGGGAAGTCTTGTTCGCCACCGTGCGCAAACACGAAATCAACGAAGGTTTCTTCGTGACTTCGATTCTGTTTGCCTTAATCGTTCCGCCTACGCTGCCGCTGTGGCAGGCCGCCTTGGGTATTACCTTCGGCGTGGTGGTTGCGAAAGAAGTGTTCGGCGGTACGGGTAAAAACTTTATGAACCCTGCGCTGGCAGGCCGTGCCTTCTTGTTCTTCGCCTACCCTGCCAATATTACCGGCGACACCGTTTGGACGGCGGTTGACGGCTATTCCGGCGCAACCGCGCTCGCTCAATGGGCGGCACACGGTGCAGACGGCCTGCAAAATGCCGTTACCGGTCAAACCATCACTTGGATGGATGCGTTTATCGGTAATCTGCCCGGCTCTATCGGCGAAGTATCCACTTTGGCGCTTTTAATCGGCGGCGCGTTTATCGTGTTTGCCCGCATCGCTTCTTGGCGCATTATTGCCGGCGTGATGATCGGTATGATTGCCATGTCTTCGCTGTTTAACTTCATCGGTTCGGACACCAACCCGATGTTCAGCATGCCTTGGTATTGGCATCTGGTCGTCGGCGGCTTTGCCATCGGTATGCTGTTTATGGCGACCGACCCTGTTTCCGCTTCCTTTACCAATGTCGGCAAATGGTGGTACGGCGCGCTGATTGGTGTGATGTGCGTGTTAATCCGCGTGGTCAACCCTGCTTACCCCGAAGGCATGATGTTGGCGATCCTGTTTGCCAACCTGTTTGCCCCGATTTTCGACTATTTCGTCGCACAAGCGAACATCAAACGCAGAAAGGCGCGCAGCAATGGCTAAGAAATTCGATAAAGACAGCTTCAGCGGCACGCTGATTGTCGTGTTGGCGGTCAGCCTGATTTGCTCGGTCATCGTTGCCGGTGCGGTCGTCGGCTTGAAACCCATCCAAGAAAAACAAAAACTCCAAGACAAACAAGGCTATATTTTGAGCGTGGCCGGTTTGATGGATAAAAACACCGACATCGGCAAAACCTTTGCCGAGCGTATCGAGCAACGTGTGGTCGATTTGGCGACTGGCGAATATGTGAAAGACGCGCCAAAAGACTTCAGCGCGCGCGTTGCCGCCAAAGACCCTGCGCAAAGCATCCGCATCAAACCCGAAGACGATTTGGCAGGCATCAAAAGCCGTGCCAAATACACCGAGGTTTATTTGGTTAAAGGCGAAGACGGCAAAATCGGGCAAATCATCCTACCGATGCACGGCAACGGTTTGTGGTCGGTCATGTACGGCTTTGTCGCCATCCAGCCCGACGGCAACACCATCAACGGCATTACCTACTACGAGCAAGGTGAAACCCCAGGCTTGGGCGGCGAAATCGGCAATCCGTTGTGGCAGCAAAAATTCGTCGGCAAAAAACTGTTTGACGGACAAGGCAAACTCGCCCTGCACGTCGGCAAAGGCGCGGGTTCGGACAAAGAACACGGCGTAGATGCCCTCTCCGGCGCGTCGCTGACTTCCAAAGGCGTGCAAGGTTCGTTCGCCTACTGGTTCGGCGAAAACGGCTATATCCCCTACCTGAACAAATTGAAATCAGCAGGAGCGCAATAATGGCTGATATGAAACGCTTGAAACACTTAATGTTTTCACCCTTTATCGACAACAACCCGATTGCCTTGCAGGTTTTGGGTATTTGTTCGGCTTTGGCGGTTACCACCAAACTTCAGACGGCCATCGTAATGGGTATTTCCGTCAGTTTGGTAACCGGTTTTTCCAGCTTCTTCATTTCGCTGGTACGCAACTACATCCCCAACAGCATCCGCATCATCGTGCAAATGGCGATTATCGCGTCGCTGGTTACGCTGGTTGACCAACTGCTTCAGGCATTTGCCTACGAATTGTCCAAACAGCTTTCCGTATTCGTCGGTCTGATTATTACCAACTGCATCGTGATGGGCCGTGCCGAAGCCTTTGCGATGAAAGAGCCGCCGCTGGAAAGCCTGATCGACGGCATCGGCAACGGCGCGGGCTACGGGATGATGCTGCTTGTCGTCGCCACCGTCCGCGAACTGATCGGTTCAGGCAAGCTCTTGGGCTACACCGTTTTCCAAACCGTACAGGACGGCGGCTGGTATCAGACCAACGGCTTGTTCCTGCTCGCCCCCAGCGCGTTCTTCATCATCGGCTTTTTGATTTGGGGACTGCGTACCTGGAAACCCGAACAGGTGGAGGAATAAGCTATGGAACACTATTTGAGCCTCTTCATCAAATCCGTCTTCATTGAAAATATGGCGTTATCCTTCTTTTTGGGTATGTGCACGTTTTTGGCGGTATCCAAAAAAGTATCCACCGCATTCGGTTTGGGTGTGGCGGTAATTTTCGTACTCGGGCTGTCCGTCCCTGCCAACCAACTCGTTTACTCGCTGCTCAAAGACGGCGCGATTGTCGAAGGCGTGGATTTGACCTTTTTGAAATTCATCACCTTCATCGGCGTGATTGCCGCTTTGGTGCAGATTTTGGAAATGTTCTTGGACAAATTCGTCCCCGCCCTCTATAACGCGCTGGGCATCTACCTGCCGCTGATTACCGTGAACTGCGCGATTTTCGGTGCCGTATCGTTTATGGCGCAGCGCGAATACAACTTCGGCGAATCCGTCGTGTACGGCTTCGGCGCGGGCTTGGGCTGGATGTTGGCGATTGTCGCTTTGGCGGGCATTACCGAAAAAATGAAATATTCGGACGCTCCCAAAGGCCTCAAAGGCTTGGGCATTACCTTTATCGCCGCTGGCCTGATGGCGATGGCGTTTATGTCGTTCTCCGGCATCCAGTTATAAGAAAGGGACCGGTATGGAGATTATTTTAGGTATTGTGATGTTTACCGTCATCGTCTTAGCTTTGGCACTGATGATTCTGTTTGCCAAATCCAAGTTGGTGAGCGAAGGCGACATCACCATCAAAGTCAATGATGAAAAAGAACTGACTATGCCCGCCGGCGGCAAACTCTTGGGCGCGCTTGCCAGCCAAGGCATCTTTGTTCCCTCCGCCTGCGGTGGCGGCGGTTCGTGCGGACAATGCCGCGTTGTCGTGAAAAGCGGCGGCGGCGACATTCTGCCGACCGAGTTGTCCCACATCAGCAAACGCGAAGCGCGCGAAGGCTGCCGTCTGTCTTGTCAGGTCAACGTCAAAACCGACATGGACATCGAAGTACCGGAAGAAGTGTTCGGCGTGAAAAAATGGGAATGCACCGTCATTTCCAACGACAACAAAGCAACGTTCATTAAAGAACTCAAGCTTACCATTCCCGAAGGCGAAGAAGTTCCCTTCCGCGCCGGCGGCTACATCCAAATCGAAGCCCCGCCGCACACCGTTGCCTACAAAGACTTCGACATTCCCAAGGAATATCACGAAGACTGGGACAAATACAATCTGTGGCAATACGTTTCCAAAGTGGACGAGCCGATTTTGCGTGCCTACTCCATGGCTTCATACCCTGAAGAAAAAGGCATCATTATGCTGAACGTGCGTATCGCCACGCCGCCCCCGCGCGTACCTGATGCGCCTCCTGGACAAATGTCTTCTTACATCTGGTCGCTGAAACCCGGTGATAAAGTAACAATTTCCGGTCCGTTCGGTGAGTTCTTTGCCAAAGACACCGATGCCGAAATGGTATTTATCGGCGGTGGTGCGGGTATGGCTCCGATGCGTTCCCACATTTTCGACCAGCTGAAACGTTTGAACTCCAAACGCAAAATCACCTTCTGGTACGGCGCACGTTCCAAACGCGAAATGTTCTATGTTGAAGACTTCGACCAACTCGCAGCAGAATTCCCGAACTTCACATGGCACGTCGCCTTGTCCGACCCGTTGCCGGAAGACAACTGGGACGGCTACACAGGCTTCATCCACAACGTGGTTTACGAAAACCACCTGAAAAACCACGAAGCACCGGAAGACTGCGAATTTTATATGTGCGGTCCGCCGATCATGAACCAGTCCGTCATCAAAATGCTCAAAGACTTAGGCGTGGAAGACGAAAACATCCTCTTGGACGATTTCGGCGGTTGAGTATTCGGCTTCAAATACAAAAGGAAGAAACTTCGGTTTCTTCCTTTTTCTATGCTAATGCCGTCTGAACACCCTTCAGACGGCATCGGCATAGAAACATACCGGCCGTTTTGAGATATAATTCAAGCCATTTGCCCAAACCATCAAACACTATGCCGTCTGAAACACGCCTGCCGAACTTTATCCGCGCCTTGATATTTGCCCTGAGTTTTATCTTCCTGAACGCCTGTTCGGAACAAACCGTGCAAACCGTTACCCTGCAAGGCGAGACCATGGGCACGACCTATACCGTCAAATATCTTTCAGACGACCACGATAAACTCCCCTCCCCTACCGAAATACAAAAGCGCATTGATGACGCGCTTAAAGAAGTTAATCGGCAAATGTCCACCTATCAGCCTGATTCCGAAATCAGCCGGTTCAACCAATACACAGCCGACAAACCCCTCCGCATTTCAAGCGACTTCGCACACGTTACCGCCGAAGCCATCCGCCTGAACCGCCTGACGCACGGCGCACTGGACGTAACCGTCGGCCCTTTAGTTAACCTTTGGGGATTCGGTCCCGACAAATCCGTTACCCGGGAACCGACACCGGAACAAATCAAACAAGCAGCATCTTATACGGGCATAGACAAAATCATTTTGCAACAAGACAAAGATTCCGCCTCCTTGAGCAAAACCCACCCCAAGGCCTATTTGGATTTATCTTCGATTGCCAAAGGCTTCGGTGTCGATAAAGTTGCGGGCGAACTGGAAAAATACGGCATTCAAAATTATCTGGTCGAAATCGGCGGCGAGTTGCACGGCAAAGGCAAAAACGCGCACGGCGAACCGTGGCGCATCGGCATCGAGCAACCCAATATCGTCCAAGGCGGCAATACGCAAATCATCGTCCCGCTGAACAACCGTTCGCTTGCCACTTCCGGCGATTACCGTATTTTCCATGTCGATAAAAGCGGTAAACGCCTCTCCCACATCATCAATCCCAACAACAAACGACCCATCAGCCACAACCTCGCCTCCATCAGTGTTGTCGCAGACAGTGCAATGACGGCGGACGGCTTATCCACAGGATTATTTGTTTTAGGCGAAACCGAAGCCTTAAAGCTGGCAGAACAAGAAAAACTCGCCGTTTTCCTGATTGTCAGGGATAAGGACGGCTACCGTACCGCCATGTCTTCCGAATTTGAAAAACTGCTCCGTTAAACACACACCGATTGGGAAACACTATGAAAACCCTGCTCCTCACCTTCGGCATCTTCCTGACCGTCATCATCGGTATGGCGGTCGGCTATATTTTCTCCAAACGCACCATCAAAGGCAGTTGCGGCGGCATTACCGCCTTGGGTATGAAAAAAATGTGCGACTGCGACACGCCTTGCGACACCCTGCAAAAGAAACTGGATAAAGAAAAACAGGCAGGCGGCATACGGGTTGACCGTTAACGCCGAAATATAGTGGATTAAATTTAAACCAGTACAGCGTTGCCTCGCCTTGTCGTACTATTTGTACTGTCTGCGGCTTCGTCGCCTTGTCCTGATTTTTGTTAACCCACTATAAAATGCCGTCTGAAGCCCGACAGGCGGGTTCAGACGGCATTGCCGTTTTACTTCAATCGGTTCATACGCAAAACGCGCTTCAGGAAATAAATCAGATTATTCCCCAGACGCCTTCAGGCTTCCTTCTGTGCCACCGTAACCATAGCTGGGCGCAACACGCGGTCGGACAGCGTATAACCCTTCTTCATCACGCCGACCACGGTATTGGGTTCCTGCTCACTGGCCACCGCCTGCATCGCCTGATGGATATTCGGATTGAGCTTGTCGCCCGCTTTAGGGTTGATTTCCTTGATTTGCGTGGCATCAAATGCTTTCTGCAACTCGTTCAAAGTCATCTGCACGCCCATTTTCAGCGCATCGAAATTGCCGCTCTGATCCAAAAGCGCCATTTCCAGATAATCCTTGACCGGCAGCATTTCCACGGCAAACTTCTGTCCGGCGAACTTGTGCGTATCGGCAATTTCCTGCTGATGGCGGCGGCGCAGGTTTTGCTCGTTTGCCAAAGCACGCAGCTGCTCGTCTTTCAACTGCGCTTCCAGCTCGGCAATCCGCGCCTGCAAATCCTCATAAGCCGGCTCGGCGGCAGCCTGTTCCTGCACACCGTCCGCATTTCCTACTGTCTCGACGGTTTCCACCGCCTCCACATTTTCAACCGCTTCTTCACTGTTTTGCTGCTGTGTCTGTTCGCTCATATCATATCCCTTAAAACAAATTGGAAATCAAAATCCGGTTATTACCCACGCAAGATAAGGACATTTTCAAGAAACTTCAAGCAAAGGCAGGAAATTTCACATCCGCCGCCGAATACCCTACCGCAAAAACCATATAAACGGTAAGATACCGCCGACCTTATGCTTTTCAGACGGCATCCATTATGAAAAAAAACCATTTGAACACAACCGGTTTCGACCTCTGGCACACCATCCGCGAAGAAACCGCGGCCGCTGCCGCCGCCGAACCGATGCTGGCAAGTTTTTTGCACCAAACCGTGTTGCGCCACGAGTCCCTCGGCTCCGTCCTTGCCTACCACCTTTCCAGCAAACTCGGCAGCCCGATTATGGACGTGCGCGCGCTGTTTGAAATCTACCAGCAGGCGTTGGGCAGCGACACCCAAATCGGCAAATGCGTCGAAGCAGACTTAAAAGCCATCTACGAACGCGATCCCGCCTGCGACGAATATTCGCTGCCGCTTTTATATTTCAAAGGCTTCCACGCGATTCAGGCACACCGCATCAACCACCGGCTGTATCTCGACGGGCGCAAAACGCTGGCGTATTTCCTGCAAAACCGTATGTCCGAAGTATTCGGCGTGGACATCCATCCCGCCGCCCGTTTCGGATACGGGCTGATGCTCGACCACGCCACCGGCTTTGTTGCCGGAGAAACCGCCGTGTTGGGCAACAATATTTCGATTTTGCACGGCGTAACCTTAGGCGGTTCGGGCAAAGAAGGCGGCGACCGCCACCCCAAAATCGGCGACGGCGTAATGATCGGCGCAAACGCCTCGATATTGGGCAATATCCGCATCGGCAGCAATGCCAAAATCGGCGCGGGCAGCGTCGTGGTTTCAGACGTGCCGCCGTCCATCACGGTTGTCGGCGTACCCGCAAAACCCGTGGCGCGATCGCTCAAAACCCCGTCGGCGGATATGGATCAAAATATCCAGTTTGCCGAAATCGACTTTATGATTTGAATATCCGCACCAATGCCGTCTGAAACGCCAAACGGGCTCCAGACGGCATTGCCCGCTTCAAGCCCGCACCTTGATATGCCGCCGATACCGGCACTTGTCAGTCGGACAAAATGCCTTTTATTCGATACACCCGATTCCCACACAACCGGAAATAACCGGTTTCCTTATAAACGGACGGCATCGGGCAATGATTCAAACAAAGCCTATTTCAAAAGCAGAATCAGTAGCAAAACAAACGCGATTGCCGCCAGCCACAGGCTTTGCCGCTGCTGCACTTTGACCAAATGAATATAGGCATCACGCATTTCCTGCTGACGGTTTTCATCAATCAACGCACTGATTTTACGCGGCAATGAAGGAATGATTTGCGCCCAGTCGGGGGCTTCGTTTTTGAGGTTGCGCCAAAGGGCTTTGGGGCCGACCTGCCCGTTCATCCATTTCACCAAAAACGGTTTGGCGGTTTTCCACAAGTCCAAATCGGGATCGAGTTGGCGGCCCAAGCCTTCGATGTTGAGCAGCGTTTTTTGCAGCAATACCAGCTGCGGCTGGATTTCGACATTGAAGCGGCGGCTGACTTCAAACAGGCGCATCAGCACCAAGCCGAAGGAAATCTGCGAAATCGGTTTGTTGAACACCGGTTCGCACACGGCGCGGACGGCGGCTTCCAATTCTTCCGCACGCGTGTCGGCAGGCACCCAGCCCGATTCGATGTGGGCGGTGGCGACGCGCCGGTAATCGCGGTTGAAAAAGGCGAGGAAATTGATGGCGAGATAACGTTTGTCGTAATCGGTCAGCGTGCCGACGATGCCGAAATCGAGGGCGATGTAGCGGTTGTCGGCGGCAACCAAAATATTGCCGGGATGCATATCCGCGTGGAAAAAACCGTCGCGGAAGACCTGCGTGAAAAAGATTTCTACGCCGTAATCGGCGAGTTTGTGCAAATCGATGCCGTCTGCTTTGAGTTTGGCGATGTCGGCAACCGGCGTGCCGTCCATCCATTCGATTGTCAGCACATCGCTTGTGCAGTAGTCGTAAAACACCTTGGGCACAATCAGCATATTGCTGTTTTGGAAATTACGTCCGAGCTGTCCGGCATTGGCGGCTTCGCGCATCAAATCCAACTCGTCGTGCAGGTATTTGTCGAACTCCGCCACCACTTCGCGCGGCTTCAGACGCCTGCCGTCTGAAAACAAGCGTTCGACCCAAGCCGCGCCGAAGCGCATCAGCGACAAGTCCTGTTCGATAAGGGGCAAAAGGTTGGGGCGCAAAACTTTGACAGCCACTCGTTCGCCCGAATGCAGGCGGGCTTTGTGTACTTGGGCGATGGATGCGCTGGCGACGGGCTCGGTTTCAAATTCCGCATACAGCTTTTCGATGGGCTGGCCCAGCGATTTTTCGATTTGTTCACGCGAAAGCCGCGCGTCAAAAGGCGGCACTTTGTCTTGCAACTTTGCCAGTTCGACGGCGTAATCGTGCGGAATCAAATCGGGGCGTGTGGACAAAACCTGTCCGAATTTGATGAAAATCGGCCCCAGGCTTTCCAAGGCAAGGCGCAGACGGACGGCAGGCAATTCGTTTTTCAATTTAGACGACTGCGGCATCATTTTCAGCAGAGCGCATATCCAACCGCTACCCATCAGCGAAGCACACAGACCTGCCAGCCGATAGCGGTAAAGAGTCCCGACAATGACCGTCAGGCGTTTCAACCATTTCATATATAAAATCCCGAATACAGCATTTATCGGACAATCAAAAAATCTTACCGAGCAGATAGCCCCAAAAGGCAATCAGCAACCCGAAAACCAGCGGTTTGATATTGCGGGGCGGCGGTTCGGGTTGCGAAGGTGTGGGAATATCATCTTCCCGCCCGCCGTGAAGTTCAAGATATTCGGGCATTTCCCCATTCGCGCCTTCTCCTTCGCCCTCCCCTTCCTCTGGAGGCACAACCGTTTCCAACTCCATATATCTCCGGGTAATAATATCCAAACCCAAATAGCTGAAATAATCGTGCAACTCTTCCCGTTTCGCCCAAGTGCATTTTTCCTCAACCAGCACTTGCGGTTTGGAATCGAGCGACTCGATCAATCCTTCCGCCTTTTCTTCGCCGAGATTCTCCTTAAGGCACTCCCGGATAAGCCCGCGATCCACTTGGGGCGGGTAGGAAACATATACATCGTACAAATCGTTTCGGTAATCTTTACTCATCTCAATCATATAGGGAACAAATACGCCTGATACCGTTCCGCCCGTTCCTTTCGGGAAACCCGATTCATCTTCAAACAATCGGATTATATGTGAATTCATCCCGATAATATATTTTCCAAAAGTAAAAATGCCGTCTGAACGTTCAGACGGCATCACACGAACCAAGCAGTCATACGGAAAACGACGATCCGCAACCGCAGGTCGTTTCCGCATTCGGATTGCGGATGACGAATTGCGAACCCTGCAAACTTTCCGTATAGTCGATTTCCGCACCGACCAGATATTGATAGCTCATCGGATCGACCAAAAAGACCAAACCGTTTTTCTCAATTTCAAAATCGTCGTCGTTTTTGATTTCGTCAAAAGTAAATCCGTACTGGAAACCGGAGCAACCGCCGCCGTTGACAAAAACCCGCAATTTCAAATCGGGGTTGTTTTCTTCGGCAATCAAATCGGCAACTTTGGCACAGCAGCTGTCAGTAAAAATAATGGGGCTTTCATCCGACATGGTGTTATTCCTTAATATAGTATTTTCTGCATTCTCTCTCAAACCCCCTTCAAAGGCAAGCAGGCTTCGCCTTTGAAAAAGGAATTGTTCCAATAGATAAGTTTGACCGCCTGCAATTTCAAGCCCCAAACTCAAATCGTCCTGCCGAACCACTCGACACGCCCGATAATCTCCACATCATCGGTCAAGTCGTTCAAATTGATTTCAAAAGCAGGGTAAGCCTCGTTGGCGGAAATGACATTGATAATCCCGCCGGGGACGATTTGCAGGCGTTTGACCAACAGGTTTTCATTAATCCGCAACACATACAGTCCGTCCTTCGGCGTATTCTCGCTATGGTTGACCAAAATCGAATCCCCGTCATTCAAAACCCCCTCCATCGAATCCCCCTTGACGGAAATTACAGACAGGTTTTTCACATCACGGGTAACATAATTCTCAATCCAATGCCGTCTGAACGCCATTGTAAATACCGGTTCCTCATGATCGACAAACTGCCCGTATCCCGCAGCCGCCCGAATATCATATCTCGGCACGAAGACAAACTCGTCCGTATCGACTTCATTGCCCAAGGTATCGTAAGCAAGGGATTTTTTTGGGGCTTCATCCGGAAACGGATCACCCTCCCCCGTCAGCAGCCAATCGATACTACACCCCTTCAACTGCTTGATTTTTTTCAATGTTTCAGACTTCGGCAGGCCGCCTTCATTCCATATCCTACTAAAGCCCGCAATCGTCATTTCAATATCGGATGCGATTTTTGCCTGCTTCGCTTCGCTTTTCCATAAAAAAACCAGTCTGTCTTTAAAGGTTTCCATAAATATCTTTCCGCTCCCCTTCATTCAATCATTTAAAGTAAACATAAAATATATTTTACCTTAGCTATCCAAAAAACGGAATAACTATGATAAACTAAATTTAAGTTATGATTTTCCTTACTTAACGCATAATTTTTCAGATTTTCCATAGATTTGATCCTGAATTGACAGAAAAAGGATAAAAAAATGAAGAAAACCGGCAAATATCTTATCTATACTGCGGCATTTACCGCATTCTGCTTTGCCTTCCAAGAAAACCGTTCTGAAGCCAAACAGCCCGACATCACTTTATCCGCATCCCTGTGCGAACAATTCAATATGCTGAACGCCAAAGATATGGATGCAGAACAAGTCTCCCTTTCCAAAGAATGCGACATCATCGAGTCTTCACACGACTGGGAAAAAGAGTACGGCAACTTGAACGAACAGGAAATGCTCGCCGGCATCGTCTATGAATAAACCTGCCTGCCATTTGAAATATTATACTGGAATGCATTGGAGCCAAATGTATTAAATCAAATATAAAACCAATATATTCATAAAGTTACATACTTATACCCGTACTGTGGCTTGAAACAGCCCGCCGCCCGCCCTATTTACAGCCCATCGGGACAAAATGTTCCAACATATTTCTCAAAATAAGCAAAATCAAATAGGAGTATCCACATGGCAAAAGTAATCGGTATCGACTTAGGTACAACCAACTCTTGTTTGGCCATTTCCGAAAACGGTCAAACCAAAGTTATCGAAAACGCAGAAGGCGCACGCACTACGCCGTCCGTTATCGCTTATTTGGACGGTGGTGAAATCCTCGTCGGCGCACCGGCAAAACGCCAAGCGGTAACCAACGCTAAAAACACTATTTACGCCGCCAAACGTTTGATTGGTCACAAATTTGAAGACAAAGAAGTCCAACGCGACATCGAATCTATGCCTTTTGAAATCATCAAAGCCAACAACGGCGATGCGTGGGTGAAAGCACAAGGCAAAGAGCTGTCTCCTCCCCAAATTTCCGCAGAAGTCCTGCGTAAAATGAAAGAAGCCGCCGAAGCTTACTTGGGCGAAAAAGTAACCGAAGCCGTGATTACCGTTCCGGCCTACTTCAACGACAGCCAACGTCAAGCGACTAAAGACGCAGGCCGCATCGCCGGTTTGGACGTAAAACGCATCATCAACGAACCGACCGCAGCCGCTTTGGCATTCGGTATGGACAAAGGCGACAACAAAGACCGCAAAGTAGCCGTATATGACTTGGGCGGCGGTACTTTCGATATCTCCATCATCGAAATTGCCAACATCGACGGCGACAAACAATTCGAAGTATTGGCAACCAACGGCGACACCTTCTTGGGCGGTGAAGACTTCGACCAACGCTTGATCGACTACATCATTGACGAGTTCAAAAAAGAACAAGGCATTGATTTGAAACAAGACGTCATGGCTCTGCAACGCCTGAAAGAAGCTGCCGAGAAAGCCAAAATCGAATTGTCCAGCGGTCAGCAAACCGAAATCAACCTGCCGTACATCACCATGGACGCAACCGGTCCGAAACACTTGGCAATGAAAATTACCCGCGCCAAATTCGAGAGCCTGGTTGAAGACCTGATTGCCCGCTCTATCGAACCTTGCAAAATCGCATTGAAAGATGCCGGCTTGAGCACCGGCGACATCGACGACGTGATTTTGGTCGGCGGTCAGTCCCGTATGCCGAAAGTACAAGAAGCCGTTAGAGACTTCTTCGACAAAGAACCGCGCAAAGACGTGAACCCTGACGAAGCCGTTGCCGTAGGCGCGGCGATTCAAGGCGAAGTATTGAGCGGCGGCCGCAGCGATGTATTGCTGCTGGACGTAACCCCTCTGTCCTTGGGTATCGAAACCATGGGCGGCGTGATGACCAAGCTGATTCAAAAGAACACGACTATTCCGACTAAAGCGTCTCAAGTGTTCTCTACTGCCGAAGACAACCAAAGCGCAGTAACCATCCACGTACTGCAAGGCGAACGCGAACGCGCCTCCGCCAACAAATCTTTGGGTCAATTCAACTTGGGTGACATCGCACCTGCACCGCGCGGCATGCCGCAAATCGAAGTAACCTTCGACATTGACGCCAACGGTATCCTGCACGTTTCCGCCAAAGACAAAGGTACAGGCAAAGCCGCCAACATCACCATCCAAGGTTCTTCAGGTTTGAGCGAAGAAGAAATCGAACGCATGGTAAAAGATGCCGAAGCCAATGCCGAGGAAGATAAAAAACTGACTGAATTGGTCGCTTCCCGCAACCAAGCCGAAGCCCTGATTCACTCCGTGAAAAAATCTTTGGCGGACTACGGCGACAAACTTGACGCAGCCGAGAAAGAAAAAATCGAAGCCGCGCTGAAAGAAGCCGAAGAAGCCGTGAAAGGCGACGACAAAGCAGCTATCGATGCCAAAGCTGAAGCTTTGGGTGCAGCCAGCCAAAAACTGGGTGAAATGGTTTACGCTCAAGCGCAAGCTGAAGCCCAAGCAGGTGAAAGTGCACAAGCCAATGCTTCTGCAAAGAAAGACGATGATGTCGTAGATGCTGACTTTGAAGAAGTTAAAGACGACAAAAAATAATTGATGCCGTCTGAAAAAAGCGCGAACCGTTTGGTTCGCGCTTTTTTAGGCTGTGTTTTAATATAGTGCCGACAGGCATACTCGGCTTCAAGGTATTTAATAGGATAGGTTTCTACCCAACCGGGAAAATAATTTTCTTTTCCCTGACAAGTAGTTGTAATCAACGGATTATTAAAATACAGCCTTTTTTATCAGCCGCCGCAAAAACGACAGTATGGCAACAGTTCCAAATCAATCTGCCGCAACGCTCCAAAAATCAAGTTTCGACCGATGTATCACGCTCTAGGCGTTTTTATATCATTTTCTTGTTTACTTAAAATATTTTTAATAGGATAATAAATAATAATTATTATCAAAAAGGCTGGAAAATGAAACCGAATCCGCTCCTATGGGTCTTAATGACCGTTTTTTCCGTTGCGCCATCTTGGGCGGAACAACCGGCAAATACTGAAGAAATACAATCCGTCAAAACCTTCTCCCCGCCCAAACCGATTGCACCGACCGCCGCACAAGGCTATTTCCCCGAAAACCAATTCGACCGCACCGACCGCAGCGATCATTACTTTGTTACCGAAAACATAGACCAAGCCTTCCGTCCGCTGAAGGCAAACAGCGGCTTCTACGGCAAAAGCTTTTACAACTCCGTTACCGCGCAAGCACGCGGGGCGAAGGTGTATGGCGTAGCCAACCTCAATCACACCAAGGCAAACGGCTACAAAGATGGCGGTGGGCGCGACACCGATTGGAAATACAGCCGTTTTAATCAAGCTTTGGTACTCGGTTTCGTGCCGTCTGAAAATCAAGAATACCGCCTCACCTACCTACACGACGACATCAACAACGACCGCCAGCCGCAGTTCGTCAACGACGCATTGGACACCGAACGCCA
Organism: Neisseria basseii; assembly: GCF_962707005.1. Taxonomy (NCBI): domain Bacteria; kingdom Pseudomonadati; phylum Pseudomonadota; class Betaproteobacteria; order Neisseriales; family Neisseriaceae; genus Neisseria; species Neisseria basseii. The sequence goes on from NZ_CAUIXH010000006.1 coordinate 35,879, forward strand.
CATCGCCAAACTCAACGCGCGTTGGGGCAATGCCGATTTGAGCAATACGGTAAGCGCGGAAGCAGGCGTCATCAAACTCAAACGCCATGCCGACAATTACTCACTGCGTCCAAACAACACGCCGCAACAAATGTTTGTAGAACTTGACCGCAAAGTGTACGACTTCTCGCTCAAACACGATGCGGATTTCGGCAAGTTCCACAACACGGCAGCCGTCAGCTACCGCAACGACAGTCAAAACGGCGAGCGCAACGCCCACACCGCCATGCGTGATTTCCTCAACGGCTACCGTTTCGCCGATGTACACATTGACCGCTGGCGCATTGCCAATACCTTGTCTTACAAGTTTGACGACCGACACAAACTGGGCTTGGGCTTAAGCTACGAGCTCAATGAAGCGGACGTACGCAAAAATACGGCGCAGCCCGCCCATCCGATGAACCGCAATCTCGCCTTCGCCTCGGCGCAGCAAATCTGGGAAACCCATTACGGTTACGACTTCAACGGCAAAGTTCGCCGTCATGCCTTCTCCGGTGAACTCAAATACGATTTCACGCCGTCTGAAACGCAAAAATACAGCGTTTCCCTTGCTCACTTAGAACGCATCGGCGACAACACCGAACGCTTCAACTCGCTTGCCGCCATCGTGCAAAACCGCATGAACGGCGCACTGATGAACCAAAATCCAGCCGCCGCCATCGCAGGCAATCCCCTGCTGAAAACCGAAAAACACAACCGCATCAAGCTCACCGCCGACAGCCGCAACGACTACTACAACGGCTACATGAACTCGTTGGCAGGTGCTGGCTGGAACGTGGGCGGCACTCTTGTGGCGGACAAAGTCAAAGACCTGATTATTTTTGACCGCGCACGCGGACAAAGCGGCACGGCTTCCAAAGGCAGCGGTATCATCACACGCAACGTGGACGCACGATTGTTCACCGCGCAGGCCTACGCGCGTTACAACTTCAATCCACATTGGGCGGCAGGCATCAAAGCCGCCTACAACTACGGGCACAATGAAACCGATGGCAGGCCGCTCTATCAAATCCGTCCGTTTGAAGCCGCCGTCCAAGCCGACTACAAAAACTACTTTGTCCACGGCAGCTACAACATCGGCGCGGCAACACGCTTTGTCGCCAAACAAACGCGCGGCGATTTTGACGCGGCAAGCGGTCTGGGCATAGACAAACGCGAAGCCGCCAAAGGCTTTACCGTTGCCGATGTGTACGCAGGCGTAAACTTCAAAGACAAATACGGCTTGCGCCTGGGCGTAAACAACGTGTTCAACAAAAAATACACCGAACACATCAGCGGCGACCACGTCCTCGCCCTATCCCCCGGTGTCGTGTATGCACCGGGCAGGACATATTGGTTGAGTTTACACGCGGCTTTTTAAAATCAGGCCGTCTGAAAGAATGCCTGCATTGGCTTATTAAGAATTAGGAGATAAAAAATGGAACTGAAAAGACGCGATTTCTTAAAAATGACCGCCGCGCTGGCAGCCGCAGGCGTTTCGCCTTCATTGTTGGCAGCCGGTAAAGAACAATTTACCGTGTACGGCGCACCGGCAATGCCCAGCGTAACCATTGCCGTAGCAGCGTTGCAAGGCAAGCTGGCGAAGCAGGCGGATGTGTCGCTCAAGGTTTGGCGTTCGCCCGACCAGCTTCGCGCGGGCGTGGCGAGCGGGCAATTTAAAGTGATGATGAGTCCGAGCAATGTCGGCGTAAACCTGCGCAACCAAGGGCAGAAAGTCGGCATGGTGAATATTTTGACCAACGGCATCACGCAGTTGGTCTGCAAAGGCAGCGCGATTGCCTCGCCGCAGGATTTGGTCGGCAAAAAAATCCTTGTGCCGTTTAAAAACGACATGCCCGACATCGTGCTGCAAGCCTTGTTGAAAAAACTGAAAATCGACGCGCACAAAGTCGGCATCACCTACACCGCCACGCCACCCGAAGCGGTGGGACTGTTTTTGAGCAAGGACTACCACGCTGCCATCCTGCCCGAACCGATGGCGAGCGCGGGTATGCTCAAAGGCAAAACTATGGGTGTGAACGTCGTGCGCGGTTTTGATTTGGTGAAAGCATGGGGGCAGGCGTTTGACACCAAACCGCTGATTCCGATGGCGGGCATCATCGCCAACGAAGAATATTTCCATGCGCACAAGGCGCAGTTCGACATCTTCCATCAGGATTTGAAAAACGCGCTCAACTGGATACTGGCCAACCGCCAAAGCGCGGCAAAAATCGGCAAAAACTACCTCCCCGCCCCCGAACCCGCCCTAGTCATGGGCTTGGACGGCGCGCGGCTGACGGTAACCAAAGGCAGCGAAGTGAAGAACGAGATTTTGAAATTTTACGAAATCCTGATGCAGTTCAACCCGAAACTCTTGGGCGGCAAGCTGCCGGATAACGGGTTCTTCTTGGCTTAAAATGGGAGAAAGGCCGTCTGAAAATAATGGAGTGGCCATGAAATCTGCCTTATCATTTTCAGACGGACTATCAGGACATTATCAGCAGCGTAGGTCGGATTCTTGAATCCGGCATTTCGGCTAAAAGGGCTGTCGGATACGAGTATCCGACCTACTTTTTTCAGACGGCCTACACACCCAAACACACGCCACCATCGCTGCCGTGCGCGAACTTCTAAAATAGCAGCCAAACCCCGCCGTCCAACTACGGCAAACGCTGCAAAGCCTGCTCGCTGGTGGAAATTTACCAGCCAGAGTTATTGGGAAAACGGGATAGGTAGAAGCATTATATTGAAGAACTATTTTTATAAGAAACACAATTAATATTAGGTAGATAAATTATGTTAAGAGCTTATTATGGTAAAAGTATTGCTGATTTTATCCAGGAAGATGATTTAAATATTCTTGGTACATTAGCTAAACATCATGGCTATCAAACACTAGAAAAATCGCAACAAAATGCATGGGAACGGCAAATTACCATTTTAAAGTCACAATTAGCAGAACTAACTGGTTATATTTATTTTGAATTTTCAATTCCAAGAATGGGGAAGCGTGTTGATAATATTGTAATTCTTGGAGATAAGATTTTTTTGCTAGAGTTTAAAATTGGCAGCGAACAATATGATAAGCATGCCATTGACCAAGTGATTGACTATGCACTTGATTTACGAAATTTTCATGAAGGTAGTCATTATGTAAATTTAATTCCTATATTGATTGCAGAGAAAGCGCCAATTTTTGAAAATAATTTTCAGACAGCACAAAATCTAGATCAGGCAATTTTATTGAATGCGCAGAATTTAAATGAGTTTTTAAAACCTCATGATTCAAGTAGTCTGATGGATGTTTTAGCTTGGGAGCAATCTCCATACAAACCAACGCCTACCATTATTGAAGCAGCACAAGCACTTTATCAAAATCATGATGTTGCAGAAATCACGCGTTCAGATGCTGGTGCAAAAAATTTATCAGCTACGGCTAATTGCATTAGTAACATTATTGAGCAAGCCAAACAAGGGAGTAAAAAAGCTATTTGTTTTGTTACTGGTGTTCCAGGTGCAGGGAAGACATTGGCTGGGCTCAATATTGCTAATCAGCGTTTAAAAGTAGCAGAAGATGAGCACGCTGTTTTCTTATCAGGAAATGGCCCGTTGGTACAAGTTTTGCAAGAGGCTTTAGCAAGAGATAGTGTCATTAAAAATAAAATCAAAAAAGAAAATGCATTAAAGGCAATCAAAGCATTCATTCAAAATATTCATCATTTTAGAGATGAATATTTGAAAAATTCACAGGCACCAACTGAAAAAGTTGTGGTATTTGATGAAGCACAACGAGCGTGGAATAAACATCAAACTTGTAAATTTATGCGTCAAAAACGCGGACGGCCAGATTTTAATCAGTCTGAACCAGAATTTTTGATTGAGGTAATGAATCGCCATCAAGATTGGTGTGTGATAGTTTGCTTGATTGGAGGAGGTCAAGAAATCAACACAGGGGAAGCAGGTCTTGTTGCCTGGATGCAAGCTTTGAAATCTTCTTACACAGATTGGCAGGTGCATTATTCTAATTTAATTGTCAATCAAGACAATTATTTACAAGATGCTGCAATAAAAAACTGGTTATCTACGACAGGCGTTGAGCAAAACCAGTTACATCTGGCTACTTCAGTGCGTTCGTTTCGGTCAGAAAAAGTTTCGGCATGGGTACACGCGTTATTAGACATGGATGAACAAGCCAAGTCACTTTGGAGAGAAATTAAAAGCAATTATCCTATTGTACTTACAAGAGATTTGCAAAAGGCTAAAGCATGGGTAAAGGCACAAGCCAAAGGAAGTGAGCGTTATGGCTTGGTGGCTTCATCTGGGGCGCGTCGTCTGAAAGCATTAGGAGTGCATGTCAAAAATGAAATCGACGTGGCCAATTGGTTTTTAAATCCCAAAGATGATGTGCGTTCCTCTTATTTTTTAGAAGATGTGGCAACAGAGTTTGACGTTCAAGGACTTGAGTTTGATTGGGTATGTCTAGCTTGGGGAGAAAATTTCTATTATCAGGATAACCAGTGGTGCTACCAATACTTTAAAGGGTACAAATGGCAAAATATCAATAAAGAAGAGGATAAACAGTTTACTAAAAATGCTTATCGAGTTTTATTGACCAGAGCGAGGCAGGGCATGGTAATCTGGATTCCCAAAGGCAGTGAAAGTGATAACACGCGTCAAAAAGAGTTTTATGATGGGACATATCAATACTTAAAATCTATCGGTATAGATGAATTGGTTTAACTGTAAATACAGTGTGTTTAAATTAAAACCTAAAGAATTTCCCCATACGCAAACTGCAAAACACGTTCTATATCACCACCAAAGGTAGTTATCTGCATAAGGAGCAGGAGCATAAGAAAGTCGTCTGAAAAGAACTTATGGTGTTTGTCCGATTGTCCACCCAACTTTTCAGACAGCCTATCATCTCCAAACCATCACTATGAACCAACACCCAAACCATGATTAAAACCGACAAAATCCGCAAACCGCAGCCTGCGCTGTTTTACATCATCGACTACCTTTGGAGCGGCTTTGCCGGTCTGGGCGTGGCGATGGTGGTGGTGGCGTTGTGGGCGTGGGGCAGCGCCGTGTTCGGTGAGTTTATGCTGCCTGCTCCGGTGGAGGTTTTTCAAAAGTCCTTGAATTTATTGAAATATTTTCAGGAAAACGAAATCGGGATTTCGCTGTGGCGGTCGGTGGTGGGCATTTCGATTGCTTTGGTAGCGGGATTGGCAGCGGGGCTGGTGGCGGGCAGTTTTAAAACGGCGATGGCGTTGCTCAAGCCTGTGATTACAATTTTGTTGGCGATGCCGCCGATTATTTGGGTGGTGATGGCGTTGTTTTGGTTCGGTTTCGGCAATCCGAGCGTGTTGTTTACCATCATTGTGTTGGTTGCGCCGCTGACGTTTGCGAGTGCGGCGGTCGGGATGGCGAGCGTGAACAAGCAGCATGAGGAGTTGTTTGACGCTTATAAATTAGGCCGTCTGAAAAAAATCCGTTATCTGTATATCCCGCATCTGACGGGCTATGTGATTTCCAGCGTCGGCGTAGCGGTGGCGATGGGTGTGAAGGTGGTGATTATGGCGGAACTCTTGGGCGCGAGCGAAGGCGTGGGCGCGCGGATTGCGGATGCGAGGGCGATGCTGGAGACTTCGACGGTGATGGCTTATGTGGTGTTGGTTATCGTGTTTGTGTCGCTGTTTGAATACTTGATTACCAAGCCTTTGGAAATTTTGTTTATGCCGTGGAGAAGGTGATGCTCTGTCTTGAAAACGTGCGTTTTGAAATTCTCCGCGACCCCATCGTGCGCGATTTCAGTTTGAACCTGCAACATGGCGAAGTGAAGGCCTTGTTCGGGCCGAGCGGCTGCGGCAAGACGACGGCTTTGCGGCTGATTGCGGGCTTGGAAACGCCGAAATCGGGCACGATACGCAATACTTTCCGCAAAACGGGTTTTCTGTTTCAGGAAAACCGCCTGCCTGAAAACCTGACCGCGATGCAGAATATCGCGATTTTTATGGACAAACCCGATGAAGGAGAAATCATCGCACTGGCGACGAAAGTCGGGCTGACTTCGGGTGATTTGAACAAATATCCGACCGAGTTGTCCGGCGGCATGGCGAAACGGGTGGCATTTTTACGCCTGCTGCTGTGTGGCTGCGACCTTGCCTTGCTGGACGAGCCATTTGTCGGTTTGGACCGCGATTTGCGCGATATTTTGGTCGCCATGCTGGTGGAAAAAATCGAGCGGCAGGGCATGGCGTGTATGCTGGTAACGCACGACCGCTTCGAAGCCGCGCGCCTGAGCCATGAAATTATGCTGCTTTCCGCTAAGGGCATGAACGTGCAAAACGTGATAACCCTGCCCACGCCGCTGTCCGAACGCAATTCGGCTTTTGAAGAAGCCGTGGTGGTAATGGAGTTTCAGGGGATTCATTATTATGAATAAATTTTTCACCCACCCCATGCGGCCGTTTTTCGTCGGTGCGGCGGTACTTGCCATACTCGGTGCGTTGGTGTTTTTCATCAACCCCGGTGCCATCGTCCTGCACCGCCAAATTTTCTTGGAACTTATGCTGCCGGCGGCATACGGCGGTTTTTTGACTGCCGCTTTGTTGGACTGGACGGGTTTTTCGGGCAACCTGAAACCTGCCGCTACTTTGATGGCGGTGTTGTTGCTTGTTACGGCTGTTTTATTGCCATTTTTACCGCAACTTGCCGCATTTTTCGTTGCCGCCTATTGGCTGGTGTTGCTGCTGTTCTGCGCCTGGCTGATTTGGCTCGACCGCAACACTGACAACTTCGCTCTTTTGACGTTGCTTGCCGCATTTACCGTTTTTCAGACGGCATACGCTGCAACCGGCGATTTAAACCTGTTGCGCGCGCAAGTGCATTTGAACATGGCAGCGGTCATGTTCGTATCCGTGCGCGTCAGCGTCCTTTTGGGCGCGGAAGCCCTCAAAAAATGCCGTCTGAAAGACCCTGTATTCATCCCCAACGTTGTCTATAAAAACATCGCCATCACCTTCCTGTTGCTGCACGCCGCCGCCGAACTTTGGCTGCCCGCGCAAACCGCCGGTTTTACCGCGCTCGCCGTCGGCTTCATCCTGCTTGCCAAGCTGCGCGAACTGCACCATCACGAACTCCTGCGCAAACACTACGTCCGCACTTATTACCTGCTCCAACTCTTTGCCGCCGCAGGCTATCTGTGGACAGGCGCGGCGAAACTGCAAAACCTGCCCGCCTCCGCGCCTCTGCACCTGATTACCCTCGGCGGCATGATGGGCGGCGTGATGATGGTGTGGCTGACCGCCGGACTGTGGCACAGCGGCTTTACCAAGCTCGACTACCCTAAGCTCTGCCGCATTGCCGTCCCCATCCTTTTCGCCGCCGCCGTCTCGCGCGCTGTTTTAATGAACGTAAATCCGATATTCTTTATCACTGTCCCCGCGATTCTGACCGTCGCCGTGTTTGTGCTTTACCTGCTGACATTCGTACCAATCTTTCGGGCAAATGCGTTTACGGATGATCCGGAATAAAACAAAAGGCCGTCTGAAAATTTCAGACGGCATCGGATTGCCAATAATCAAGCCTCCTGCGGATCGACATCCACCGACCATCTGATTTTGCCGTCGCGGTTTTGCTGCAACACCTGCACCCACAAACTCACGGCGCGGTGCAAATCCTGTCGGGATGGGGATTCGAGGAAGATTTGCGCGCGTTCGCGTTCGGCGAGGCGCACCATCAGCATAGGGGCGGCGCCGAACTGGGAGACGCTTTCTGGCAAAAGCGGGGCGAGGGTTTCTTTGGCTGCATTGAGAAATTCCATCGCATCGGCAACACGCGGCGCGTCGGCGCGGATGGCGATCTGGAAACCAAAGGGCGGCATGGCGAACATTTGCCGTTCGTTTAATTCGTTTTCGGCAAACACGGCATAGTCTTGCGCTTTGACGGCGGCGAAGACAGGATGTTCGGGCAGTTGGGTCTGTATCAACACCTTGCCGGGTTTGTCGGCGCGCCCCGCCCTGCCTGACACCTGCATCAGCTCGGCAAACAGCCTTTCCGGTGCGCGGAAATCCGCGCTGTACAGGCTGCCGTCGGCGTTCAATACGATAACGAGGTTGAGCCGCGCAAAATCATGGCCTTTGGCGAGCATCTGCGTACCGACCAGAATGTCGATTTCGTTGTCGGCGATGCGGCGGTACAAATCCACCCAGTCGTTTTTATGCGCGGTGCTGTCCCTGTCGACGCGGACGACGGCTGCCTTGGGCAGGAAGGCGCGCAGGGTTTCTTCGACGCGCTGCGTGCCGTGTCCGACGGCGGTCAGATCTTGGTTGCCGCAGTCGGGGCATTTGAACGGGACGGGTTCGCGGTGGTCGCAGTGGTGGCAGCGCAGTTGGTGGGCGCGTTGGTGCAGCACCATTTTGGCGGAGCAGTTCGGGCAGCCGAAGGTATGGCCGCAGTCGCCGCAAAACAGCGCGGGCGCGAAACCGCGACGGTTGAGGTACACCAGCGACATACCGCCCGCTTCAAAGTTCTGTTTCAAAAGCTGCAAGGCTTGCGGCGAGAAACCGTTGTCGAGTTTCAGACGGCCTACGTTGAGAATGTCCACTTGCGGCAGTTGCGCGGCGGTATGGGCGCGTTCGGTCAGTTGCAGCAGGCGGTACGCGCCGCTTTGCGCCTTGTGCCAACTCTCCAAACTGGGCGTAGCACTGCCCAACACGACGGGGCAGCCGCCCTGCTTCGCCCGCCACACCGCCAAATCGCGGGCGTGGTAGCGCAATTCGTTGTCTTGTTTGAACGAGCCGTCGTGTTCCTCATCGACCACAATCAGCCCGACATCATCCATCGGCGTGAACACCGCCAGCCGCGTGCCGATGACCAGCTTCGCCTGCCCCGACATCGCGCGCAGATAATCCTGCGTGCGCCTGCCTGCCGCCATCCGGCTGTGCAACACGGCAGTCGGTACGTCGGCAAAACGGTTTTCCACCCGCTTCAAAAGCTGCGGCGTGAGGTTGATTTCGGGCAACAGAAACAACACCTGCCGCCCCTGCGCCAACACTTTCGCCATCGCATCAAAATACACTTCGGTCTTGCCGCTACCAGTGATGCCGTACAGCAGAAACGGCCGGAAGCGTCCCAATGCCGTCTGAATGGCATCGGAAGCCTGCCGTTGGTCGGCATTCAACACAAATTCAGAGTGCGAAGCCTGCCCGTGGTACGACCTCAATACAGGTTTCGCCGCTTCCGTCGTTTCAATCCAGCCTTGTTCAGCCCAATCCTCAATCAATTTCGCCGCCTGCGCGTTCACCTGCTTCAACGCCGCCATCATCATTCCGCCCGACAGCAGCGCGTCCCACAAAGCCGCTTTTTTGTTGAACCGTGCCGGCGGCGGCGTTTGCGCCCTGCCCGCTTCGTTCAACGCATAAAACAAGGGCGGCTGCGGCATTTCCACCGCGCGCGTTTCCTTCAAACCCTGCGGCAGCGCGGCAAACACCGCCTGCCCCGTCGGATAGTGGTAATAACGCGACGTAAACGAGAGCAAATCACGCCAGCTTTCAGGCAGCGGTGGTTCGTCCGAAAAGGCCGTCTGAACGCTCAAAATCCGCGCCGTATCCATATCGGGCGCGATATCCGTTTCCCACACCATCCCGACAACAGTTTTATTGCGAAAAGGCACAAGCACCCGCGTTCCCGGAGGAAGCGGCTCGGAATACGAATAAGTCAAAAGGCCGTCTGAAAGCGGCACGTTTACGGCGATACGGTGGTAGATCATGGTGTGTAAAAAATGTTTGAGGTCGTCTGAAAAAACGGAAGCTATTTGCACAAATACAAACAGTCTTTACCTAAAGTAAAGCCATAACCCTGTTTCCACAAATCGAAATAAGGGCGGAGAAAATCACTGTCAGGCTTGTTACGGTAAAGCGGATATTGCAGATAGGCGGACAGGTAATAATCGCAATTTATAGAATAATAGGCTTCGTCCAACACTTGTTCGGGACTGTTGTCATCTGTATTACCCGTCTGCCATTCGCCAAATACCTCTCCCAACAAATCCCGAGTATCGTCAAACTCTTCCGCAGGCTCACCCAAACGTATCTGTTTAATCGCTGCCAAGGCTGCAATCAGCTCTTCGTCTTCAACAAAGCGGGCAAATTCGCGCAACCCTTCCAACAAACGCTCACCCGTCTCTCTCACTTCTGCCTCATCTTGCACAGGCGGGCAGAAATAGCCGGAAATATAGCCGCCGTCGAGGATTTCTTGGTTGTGTTCGGCAGTGTTTTGATACACAGGCATGATGCGCGCCAGCAATTCCTGTCCCTTTTCCAAAGGTTCAAACACCGCAGCCACGCCTTCTCCGTCGGGCATAAAACCTTGAAACAAACCGTAGAAATAATCTTCCCAGCCATTATATTTATCTGCTGCCTGCGGCTCTTCGCCCAGCAGCTTAAACAGATATTCAGCGTATTCTTGTTGGTTCATCATTTTTCTCAAAGTGTCGGTAAAATCTTTCAGTTGCCCGCAGCAAATCTTTCAGACGACCTCAAGCAGCACTAAAGTCCGCTCAGCCATCTGTTTACAGCGATGCGGTGGTAGATTATACAAGCAGGCAAATCATTTTTTTGCGTATTTTAACAGCCGGAAGCTATTTTCAGACGATAAATTGAGCCTCGGCGCAATGCAGGCGCAACAGAGGTTTGATACAATGCCCTCTTTTCCAACACGCGCAATCATCTTTATATGAAAACCAAGTTAATCAAAATCTTAACCCCCTTTACCGTCCTCCCGCTGCTGGCTTGCGGGCAAACGCCAGTTTCCAACGCCAACGCCGAACCCGCCGTCAAAGCCGAGTCCGCCGCCCCCGTACAAGGAAAAGTCGGCGAAGCCTTGAAAGCACGCCTCGAAAAAATTTACGAATCCCAAGACCTGAAAGTCATCAGCGTCAGCGAAACACCGGTCAGAGGCATTTACGAAGTCGTCATCAGCGGAAGGCAGATTATCTACACCGATGCAAACGCCGATTATCTATTTTCCGGCGAACTTCTTGACATCAACAACCGGAAAAACCTCACCGAACAGCGTATGGCAGATTTGAACAAAATCGACTTCGCTTCCCTGCCTTTGGACAAAGCCATCAAAGAAGTACGCGGCAACGGCAAGCTGAAAGTCGCCGTCTTCTCCGACCCGGACTGTCCGTTCTGCAAACGCTTGGAACACGAGTTTGAAAAAATGACCGACGTGACGGTTTACAGCTTTATGATGCCCATTGCCGGCCTGCACCCCGATGCCGCACGCAAGGCGCAAATCTTATGGTGCCAGCCCGACCGCGCCAAAGCGTGGACGGAATGGATGCGTAAGGGCAAATTCCCGGCCGGCGGCAGCATCTGCGACAACCCCGTCGCGGAAACCACTTCCTTGGGCGAACAGTTCGGCTTCAACGGCACACCAACCCTCGTCTTCCCCAACGGGCGCACCCAAAGCGGCTACAGCCCGATGCCCCAACTGGAGGAAATCATCCGCAAAAATCAATAACCCATCCGCAAAACAAAAGGCTTGGACCCGTGTTCCAAGCCTTTTTCAAATGCCGTCTGAAGCCTGTTGCGGCAGCTTCAGACGGCATCTTTGTGCCAACCTCAATCCTGCGCCAATGCGTCTATCGGATTGAGTTTGGCCGCCTTGTTGGCGGGCATAAAGCCGAACGCGATGCCGATTCCGGTCGAACAGGCGACCGCCCCGATAACGGATGCCGCCGAAATGTCCATCGGGAAATCGGTTACAAAATGATTGAACACGAGGCTGACGGCGGCGGACAAACCTACGCCGACCAAGCCTCCGATGATGCAGATTAACACCGCCTCAATCAAAAACTGCTGCAAGATATTGCCGCGCCGCGCACCGATTGCCATCCGTATGCCGATTTCTTTGGTGCGCTCGGTAACGGACACCAGCATAATGTTCATCACGCCGATGCCGCCGACTACCAATGAAATCAGGGCGATGGAGGAAATCAGCAGCTTCATCGTACCGGTGGTGCTTTCAACCATCTGCCTGATGCTGTCGCTGTTGTTCATAAAGAAATCTTCCGTGCCGTGCCGTGCTTTGAGTAGCTCGGTCAGCCCTTTTTCGGCAACCTGTGTGTTGGCATCGTCTTTGATTTTGACGGTGATGGAGTTGGTGTGGCTCTCGCCTGTGATTTGGTGCATCACCGTCGTATAGGGCGACCACAGCATCAATACGTCGGAATTGCCGAAAGCGTTTTCGTCTTTTTTCATCACACCGATGACGGTCAAGGGGCGTTTCCTGAACAAAATGGTTTTACCCAACGGATCCGAATCCGCAAAGAGTTTGTCTTTGACATTTTGGTCGATAACGACGACCTGCGCGTCTTCTTTCACATCGTTTTCGTCAAACAGCCGCCCCGTTTCCAGCTTCAGCCCGCGCACGTCGAAATATTGTTCGCCCACGCCGTAAAGCGAGGCGGTCAGGTCGGTATTGCGGTAAGTCAGCGTGCCGCCGCTCGAAGTCATGGGCGTGGCGGAAGCAACATAGCTTTGTTTGCCGATGATTTTCGCGTCGTCTATGGTCAGGGTTTTGATTTTGCCGCTGCGCCTGTCGCCGAAACCGCGCCCGGGGAAGATGCTGACGGTGTTCGTCCCCATCGAACTGATGTCTTCAAGGATTTTTTTCTGCGAACCGTTGCCCAATGCGACGACGGAGACAACCGAAGCGATACCGATGATGATGCCGAGCATGGTCAGAAGCGAACGCATTTTGTGCGCCAATACTGCTTGCACCGACATTCTGAAGGCTTCGACAAACTGGTCGTAATAAAACGACCACGAGGCTTTTTCCTGAATCCTCCCGACCTTGCTTGTGGGGATTTCGGGATTTTTCGAGGTGTCGGAAATGATTTCGCCGTCCCGGATTTCGATGACGCGGTTGGCGTTGGCGGCGATGCCGGGGTCGTGCGTGACCATAATGACGGTATGCCCGGCTTCGTGCAGCTTATGGATGATTTCCATCACGTTTTTGCCGCTGGCGGTATCGAGCGCGCCGGTCGGCTCGTCGGCGAAGATGATTTCTCCGCCGTTCATCAGGGCGCGGGCGATGGAGACGCGCTGCTGCTGTCCGCCCGAGAGTTCGCCGGGCTTGTTGCCCTCTTTGCTTGCCAAACCCAAATCCTGCAACAACTTCTCCGCCCGCGCGGAACGCTCTTTGCCGCCCATACCCATATACACGGCTGGCAGCGCGACGTTGTCCCTTGCGGTCAGCGAGCTTAAGAGGTTGTAGCGTTGGAAGATGAAACCGAAGCGTTCGCGGCGCAATGCCGCCAGTTCGTCAGGCTGCATTTTGGCAGTTTCGATGCCGTCGATTCGGTACGAACCGGAACCGGCGGTATCCAAACAACCGAGTATGTTCATCAGCGTGGACTTGCCCGAACCGGACTGCCCGATGATGGCGACAAAATCGCCCTTCTCTATCGACAGGCTGATGTCTTTCAAAATATGGACGCGGTTCTCGCCGCTGCCGAAATAGCGGTTGATGTTTCTACATTCGATCAAGCTCATAATGTTCCGTCAATCAGTATGATAAATGCCGTCTGAAACCGTTTCCGTGTTCAGACGGCATATTCGTTTATCAGCGCGGCGGGCCGCCCATCACGCGCACGCTGCTTTCCTGCTGTTCGTCCGCCGTCATTTCGGAGATGACCACTTTGTCCCCCTCTTTCAAACCGCTTTTCACTTCGGTATTCATACTGTCTTTCATACCGGTTCGGATTTCGCGCTCCACTGCTTTGCCGTCTGCACCCAACACGCGCACAAACGCCTTGCCGCCACGATTTTTCACGGTCAGCGACGGAATAATCAGCACATTTTTCACGCCGTCGATTTCAACCGTATTCTGCGTCGTCATCCCCGTGGCGAGTTTGCCGTCCGGATTGGGCACAAACGAACGGGCATAATAATAGACTGCATTGGAAGCCGTATCCGTACTGCTGTTGTAGCCGCCCGACGACATCGTGGTCAGCCCGGGGTCGACGCTGTCGAGCTTCGCCTTAATCGGCGTATCCGGTTCGGACAAAATCGTAAACGAAATATCCTGCCCCGCCTTCACCTTGGTAATATCGCCCTCGGCAATCTGCATTTTGTTCAACATCATATCCAGATTCGCCAATTGGACAATCGTCGGCGTAGACTGCGCCGCGTTCACGGTTTGCCCTTCTTCCACGGGAATCGCCACCACCGTGCCGTCCATCGTCGCGGTAATGCGCGTGTAGCCCAATTCCGACTCGGCGGTATTGATGGAAATTTTGCTCTGTCTGATTAAAGCCTTCAGCTCGGCAACATTGGCTTTGGCGGCGGCAAGCGCATCCTGCGCGCTTTCCAAATCTTCTTTAGAGGTCGCATCATCCTTCCACAACGCCGCCTGACGCTTATATTTCTTCTCCGCGCTGCCCAATGCAATCTGTGCCGATGCCAGCTTCGCCTGATACGTTTCCAATTTGGATTTTTCCATATTGAGCGTGTTGGTCTGCGTGGTCGAATTGATTTCCGCAATCAAATCGCCCTTTTTGACCTGTTGTCCGAGCCGGACATAAAGTTTCTTAATCTGCCCCGATGCCTGCGCGCCGACCGACACCAGATTCGACGGCGAAATCTCACCTGTCGCAGAAACCGTCCGGATGATGTCGCCGCGCCTGACCGTTTCCGTAATATAAGAAGCCTGCGGTTCGGGCTTCAGATAAGACCATCCGCCCCAAACCGCTGCCGCCGCGACTGCCGCAACAGCCGCCCATTTCATCATTTTTGCCATATTTTCAATTCTCTGTATGCGCCAATCCCATAAATCGGAAGCGGATTCTACCGCAAGTCCCTGCCCCATCCAAGGAGGCAAACTGCCGACAATAAAAATAACCATTTGTTTTAAATGGTTTATACAATCTGCTTTCCCGAAAATTTCAATCCGTTTACATATTCCGCCATTTCCGATACGGCGTTATAATGCCGCCGACCGATAAACAAATGGAAACACATTGCTATGAAAAACGTTCAAAAAGGCTTCACGCTGCTCGAGCTGCTGATTGCCGTCGCCATCCTCAGCATCCTGACGCTCATCGCCTACCCTTCTTATAAAGCCTACACCCGGCGCATCCGCCTGTCGGAAGTCAAATCCACCCTGCTGATGAACGCGCAAAACTTGGAGCGTTACTACCGCCAAAAAGGGACGTTTGACAACTATGACCCAAAAAAACTGAAACAAAACAAATATTTCAACATTACCTTAAGCAAAGTCAACCCCGACCACTTCACCCTTCAGGCCGTCCCCGATCCGGCGACCAACGAAGGCGAAACCTGCATCGTTACGCTCAACGACGGCGGCACGCTTTCCGCCGCCGGCAGCGGGCAGGACTGCCCGGACTTCGACTAATCCTCCGCCGAACCCGCAAACCCGCAAAAATGCCGTCTGAAGCTGTGTTCAGACGGCATTTTTGCGGGTTTGCCCATCCGGTTTTTCAAACTTGAAACCTGCCGCCCCCGCATCCGGCAACCGCCCCCGATGCTGCGCCTTTCCGAGCTGTTATAATATAACATATAATCTATATTTTTCAACAACATACTATTTGACCCGCAAGATGCGGAAGCGTATGCTTACCCTTATATCGGACAACATTCCGTTTACAGGTTTTTTTACCGTAACTAAGGAGCGCAATCATGAAAATGCAGGCAGTTGTTGTGAATAAAAATGTAGCAGGCGATGTGGAAGTAGTCGAACGCGAGGTTCGCCCGTTGGAATACGGCGAGGCGTTGGTCGAAGTCGAATATTGCGGCGTGTGCCACACCGACCTGCACGTTGCGGCAGGCGACTACGGCGACAAACCGGGCCGCGTATTGGGACACGAAGGCATCGGTTTGGTTAAAGAAGTTGCCGACGGTGTGAAAAATCTGAAAGTCGGCGACCGCGTCAGCATCGCCTGGCTGTTCCAAAGCTGCGGCTCGTGCGAATACTGCAACACCGGCCGCGAAACCCTGTGCCGTTCCGTATTGAACGCGGGCTACACCGCCGACGGCGGTATGGCGACCCACTGCATCGTCAATGCGGATTATGCGGTCAAAGTCCCCGACGGACTCGACCCCGCCCAAGCGTCCAGCATTACCTGTGCCGGCGTTACCTGCTACAAAGCCGTGAAAGTGTCCGGCGTGCGTCCGGGACAGTGGATTGCCATCTACGGCGCGGGCGGTTTGGGCAACTTGGGTGTCCAATACGCGAAAAAAGTATTCGGCGCGCACGTTGTCGCCATCGACATCAACGACGACAAGCTGGCGTTTGCCAAAGAAACCGGCGCGGATTTGGTTGTCAACGCTGCCAAAGAAGACGCTGCCAAAGTGATTCAGGAAAAAACCGGCGGCGCACACGCTGCGGTCGTAACCGCCGTATCTGCTGCCGCATTCAACTCTGCCGTGGATTGCGTCCGTGCGGGCGGACGTGTGGTTGCCGTCGGTCTGCCGCCGGAATCGATGGATTTGTCCATCCCGCGTTTGGTTTTGGACGGCATCGAAGTGGTCGGCTCGCTGGTCGGCACGCGCAAAGATTTGGAAGAAGCCTTCCAATTCGGCGCGGAAGGTTTGGTTGTACCCAAAGTCCAACTGCGTGCTTTGGATGAAGCTCCCGCCATTTTCCAAGAAATGCGCGAAGGCAAAATCACCGGCCGTATGGTAATCGATATGAAAAAAGAATGTGGCTGCGGCCATCACCACTGATTTGACGTGGCGGTACACATCGAAATGCCGTCTGAACGCTGTTCAGACGGCATTTTTTATGGATTTGGATTTGATTTTAATCCGTTCTGTTTGAAATATAGTGAATTAACAAAAATCAGAACAAGGCGGCGAGCCGCAGACAGTACAGATAGTACGGAACCGATTCACTTGGTGCTTCAGCACCTTAGAGAATCGTTCTCTTTGAGCTAAGGCGAGCCAACGCAGTACCGGTTTAAATTTAATTCACTATACCGTCTGAAAACCCGTACCGCAACACATCATTAAAAACGGCAAGATTCAGCCGTTCTGCAACCCGTTTAAACAGCTTCCGCCATTTCCAACGCCTGTTTGATGTCCACGGCTACAACGCGCGATACGCCTTTTTCCTGCATGGTTACGCCGACGAGCTGCTCTGCCATTTCCATGGTCAGGCGGTTGTGGGAGATGTAGAGGAACTGGGTTTGCGCCGACATTTCTTTGACCAGGTTGCAGAAACGCGAGGTGTTGGCGTCGTCCAGCGGGGCGTCGACCTCGTCCAAAAGGCAGAAGGGGGCGGGGTTGAGGCTGAACAGGGCGAACACGAGGCTCATGGCGGTAAGGGCTTTTTCGCCGCCGGAAAGGAGGTGGATGGTGCTGTTTTTCTTGCCGGGCGGACGCGCCATGATGGACACGCCGGCGGTCAGGAGGTCGTCGCCTATCATTTTGAGGGTGGCTTCGCCGCCGCCGAACAGGGTCGGGAAGAAGGTTTGGACTTTGCTGTTGACGGCATCGAAGGTTTCTTTGAAACGCGCTTTGGTTTTGTCGTCGATTTGGGCGATGGCTTCTTCCAAAAGAGTAATGGCTGCCTGCACGTCTTCGCTCTGGCTGCGGTAGTAGCCGTCGCGTTCGCGCGCTTCTTCGAGTTCTTGCAGGGCGGCGAGGTTGACCGCGCCGAGGGCTTCGATTTGTTGCGAAAGGCTGCCGATGCTGCTGTTCAATACTTTCGGCGATTCTTTCGCCAACGCTTCGAGCGCGTCCAAATCGGCGGCACGTTCGGTCAGGTTTTGATGGTAGCGTTTGGCGTTGATTAGGGCTTCCTGTTGTTGCAACAGGGCGGTTTGGGTGGCTGCCTGAAGCTGCGGCAGCTTGGTTTGCAGGGTTTGCACTTTAGCGTATTGCTCCCTGCCCTGCTCCTGAATCTGCGCGAGTTTTTCTTGTACGACGATATATTCTTCGTCCAAAGTCTGTACGGCTTCGCTTAATTCTTCAAGCTTGATGTGCTGCTCGTCGTTTTGGAACTCGGTCTCATAGGCGAGGGCAAGCTCTTGCTGGCGTTCCTGCCAGTCTAGGGTTTGCTGTTCGAGCCGGGCGATTTGCTGCTGGTAGTTTTGTTTTTGCTGGTTGAGTTTGTGGACGGCGACTTCGGCCAACCCGTATTGGCGGTTGGCTTCCAACAAGGCAAGCTGAGCCTGTTTCAGACGGCCTTGCTGTTCTTGGCGGTTGTGTGCGGTGGTTTGCTGTTGGTGTTCGAGTTCGGCGGCGGCTTCCTGCAAAGTAGCGATGTCGTCTGAAAGCCCGTCGGACGTGTGTTGCAACACGGTCTGTTCTTCCGCCAACTGCGCCAGTTCGCGCTCGATGTGTTCGCGGCGGATTTGCCCTTGGTTGGTGCGTGCCAGAAGTTCGGCGGCACGTTGCTGCGCTTGGCTGTATTGGCGCGTGTGCTGTTGTTGCTGCTGCATCAGGTTTTTGTGCTGCGTTTCAGACGAGCGCACAGCAGCCTCCGCCTGTTTGAACGCGGCTTCGGCGGCGGAGAGTTCGGGGGCGAGGTTTTCCAGTTCGGAAGCAATGCCGTCGAGGCGTGCTTTTTGGGCAATCAGGCTTTCCTGCGCGGGTTTGGCATAGAGCAGGACGCTGACTTTGTCGACCTGATGGCCTTCGGGCGTGAGCCAGATTTGATGCGCGCCCAAATCGTTTTGATGCGCGAGGGCGTAGCTCAAATCGGGCGCGCACAATACGCCGTCGAGCCAGTGGTGCAATGCCGTCTGAAACGGCGGCTGCGCTTGGATTTGGTTCAGTAATGCCTGTACGGGCAGAGATTTTTTGATGCCGCCGGAGAGGCCGTCTGAAAGCCATGCCGCCTGCCCCTGCGGCAACGGCGCGGGCGGAACGAAACCAGACGGCACGCTGCGGGCGTGCAGGCGTTCGGCAAGGATGACGGACAAGGCGTGCTGCCACTCGGCGGGCGCGGTGATGTGTTGCCACAGTTGCGGCGCGGCGGCGTGGTCGGTTGCCTGCCAGAAGTCGGCGGCTTCCTGCTGTTGCGACAGGATTTGCGACAACGCCTGCTGCTGCGCCTGCAAGGTGATGTGTTGCTGCTTCAGGCTTTGGAAGCGGTTTGATGCCGTCTGAAACACCTCGCGTGCGGCGTGCAAGGCTTCTTCGGCGGCGATGATTTGTTCTTCGTAATGCTCTTGCCGGCCTTGCAACAAGGCAGCGGCTTCCTGCGCGGCGGCGGTTTCGGCCTCATCGGGCAGGTTCAGGGCTTGGTTTTCCTGTTTCAGACGGCCTTTGCGCTCTTCGTGCTTGGCAATCGTTTGTCCGGTATGGGCAAGCTGCTGCTGCTTCAACGCCAGTTCGCGGCGGATGCGGTTTGCCTCGTCCTGCCGGGTTTGGAAGGCGGCGTTGAGCGTGGCTTGGGCTTCTTCCAATTCGGGCAGACGCTCCTCGTGTTCGGCAACCTGCATCGCCCATTCCGCCAACTCGGTTTGCTTTTCTTCGACCTGCAACTCGTTTTCTTCAAGCTGCACACGGATTTGCTGCTGCTCCTGATGGATGCGCTGCATCTGCGCCTGCGCCGCCTGCTTGTCGCGTTCGATGCGTTGGTGCAGGTTTTGCCGGTGGCGGATTTGTTCTTCCAAACGGGCAATCTGCTCGCGCAACACGCCGCGTTTGTTGCCCAATTCGTGTACCGCCTGCTGCTGCGCCTGTTCGGCGGCCTGCAAGGCGTGTACTTCGTCGTTTAACGCCTGAACCTGCGCGGCGGTTTCGTCCTGCTGCGCCTGCAAAGACTGATGCTGCGCGGTCGCCTTATCGGCGGCGGCAAGCGATTGCTGCCATTGGGCGTAATCGAGCAAATCCTGTTGCCGGTTCAACTGCGCGGTCAGAGATTTGTAGCGTTCGGCGGTTTCCGCCTGTTTCTCCAGCTTTTCCACCTGACGCGCCAACTCGTTCTGCAAATCGCCCAAACGCTGCAAATGCTCGCGCGTATCTTTCAGACGGCCTTCCGTCTCCTTGCGGCGTTCCTTATATTTGGACACGCCCGCCGCCTCTTCGATATAGGCGCGCAACTCCTCCGGCCGCGCTTCGATGATGCGCGAAATCATCCCCTGCTCGATAACGGCATAACCGCGCGCGCCCACGCCCGTACCCAAGAACAAATCGGTAATATCGCGGCGGCGCACGGTCTGATTGTTGATGAAATAAGTCGATTCGCCCTGCCGCATCAGCTGCCGCTTGATGCTCACCTCGGCATACTGCCCCCACGCACCCTGCAAACTGTGGTCGCTGTTGTCAAACACCAGCTCCACCGAAGCCCTCGGTGCAGGACGGCGCGTTGCCGCACCGTTAAAAATCACGTCCTGCATACTCTCGCCGCGAAGCTGCTTCGCCGAAGCCTCGCCCAACACCCAGCGCACCGCGTCAATCACATTCGACTTGCCGCAGCCGTTGGGCCCGATAACCGCAACAAGCTGCCCCGGCACATGAATCGTGGTCGGGTCGGTAAAAGATTTGAAGCCGGAAAGTTTGATGTGGGTCAGGCGCATAATGGTCGGAAAAAATAAAAAAGAAGCGTATTTTAACGGAAATCCCGCCACACCACCCCATATCTTTCCGGCAAAACCTTACCGCATCCGCCCCGCGCGATGCCGTCTGAAGCCTTCAGACGGCATTTTTAACGCGCCCGAACCCCGGTTCCGCCAACGCCCGATGCTTGGCGCGGCATTTGCCGTATTGCCCCGCCGCCGGGCGCGTTATAATCCGCCACGACATCCGCCCGATTGGAAACCTGCCTATGCGACCCTCCTATTTCATTTCCGACCTGCATTTGAGCGAAAAGCATCCCGAACTGACCGCGCTGTTGCTGCGTTTTTTACGTTCTTCCGCCGCCGGACAGGCGCGGGCGGTTTATATTTTGGGCGATTTGTTTGATTTCTGGGTGGGCGATGACGAAGTTTCCGAGTTGAATACTTCGGTTGCGCGTGAAATCAGGAAATTGTCCGACAAAGGCGTTGCCGTGTTCTTTGTCAGGGGTAACCGCGACTTCCTAATCGGTCAGGATTTTTGCCGGCGTGCGGGCATGACGCTACTGCCGGATTACTCGGTTTTGGACTTGTTCGGCTGCAAAACCCTCATCTGCCACGGCGACACTCTGTGTACGGATGACAGGGCATACCAACGTTTCCGCAAAATCGTGCATCGGAAGCGGCTGCAAAAACTGTTCCTGATGCTGCCTCTGAAGTGGCGCACACGCCTTGCCGCCAAAATCAGGCGTGTCAGCAAAATGGAAAAACAGGTCAAGCCCGCCGATATTATGGATGTCAATGCCGCCTTTACCACGCGGCAGGTTCGCGCCTTTAACGCGGAAAGGCTGATACACGGGCACACCCACCGCGAGCATATCCATCACGAAAACGGCTTTACCCGCATCGTTTTGGGCGACTGGCATAACGACTATGCTTCAATCCTCCGCGTGGACGGGGACGGCGCGGTATTCGTGCCGCTGGAAAAATGCTGAAAATGCCGTCTGAAGCCTTTCGGGCGGCTTTTTTTTACACGCCCCTTTCCCACACTCCCTCCGCCGCATCATCACCATCCTTAACCCGCATTAATAGCCATTATCGATAAAATGCTTGACCGATTACATAAGATTACGTAAAGTGTGCAAACGCATAATAATTGGTCTTACCAATTTATCTTTTAACCAAAATATCGGGTGTGCGGGATTTGAACGTCTTTCCAAACCTCAACGCGCCTTATGATGCAAATGCCTAAAAAGGATTCGTTATGGCACTTTTCCTCAGCATATTCCCCATCGTCCTGCTGATTTGGCTGATGGTGAAAAAAAACAGTATGCCTTCCTACGTCGCGCTGCCGATTACCGCAGTGCTGATTTACGCCATCAAACTTTTCTACTTCGGCGATGCGGGAATGCTGCTCAACGCCACCGCCGCTTCCGGCCTCGTCAAAACGCTCACGCCGATTACCGTGATTTTCGGCGCGATTATGTTCAACCGTATGATGGAAACCACGGGCTGCATCGATGT
This sequence comes from Neisseria basseii, assembly GCF_962707005.1. Classification (NCBI taxonomy): domain Bacteria; kingdom Pseudomonadati; phylum Pseudomonadota; class Betaproteobacteria; order Neisseriales; family Neisseriaceae; genus Neisseria; species Neisseria basseii. The sequence continues at coordinate 57,960 of NZ_CAUIXH010000006.1, forward strand.
CATCCGCAAATGGCTGGCGACCATCAGCCCGAATCCCGTAGCGCAACTGATGATTATCGGCTGGTCGTTTGCCTTTATGATTGAAGGCGCATCCGGCTTCGGCACGCCTGCTGCGATTGCCGCGCCGATTCTGATGAGCTTGGGCTTCAATCCGTTGAAAGTGGCGATTTTCACTTTGGTGATGAACTCTGTCCCCGTCTCTTTCGGCGCGGTCGGTACGCCGACTTGGTTCGGTTTCGCACCGCTGAACCTGAGTGCCGAAGACATCCTCGCCATCGGCAGGCAGACCGGCGTGATGCACTTCTTCGCAGGTTTCGTCATCCCCGTCATCGGCTTGAGTTTTATCGTGCCTTGGTCTGAAATCCGCAAAAACTTGGGCTTCGTCGCCATTGCCGTTTTCTCCTGTACCCTTCCCTATGTCGCATTGGCAATGGTCAACGAAGAATTTCCTTCTTTGGTTGCCGGCGCAATCGGTCTGATGTTTTCCGTATTTGCAGCTAATAAAGGCTGGGGCTTGAGCAAAGACCACGCCAAAGACCCGAATGCCGAAAAAGTGCCGTTCGCCCAAGTCGCCAAAGCACTTGCCCCTTTAGGTATGCTGATCGGTATGCTGGTGGTTACGCGCATCAAACAGCTCGGCATCAAAGGCATTTTGACCAGCAAAGAAGAATGGTTCAGCTTCCAACTGCCGTTTGATTTGTCCAAAATTACCGTCAGCGACTCCCTGACGATTACCTTCGGCAATATTTTCGGACAAGATGTCAGCGCGTCTTACCAAACGCTGTACGTTCCCGCTTGGATTCCGTTTGTCTTTACCGTTTGGATCTGCATCCTGCTGTATAAGACCAAATTCAAAGATGCTTGGACGATTTATGCCGTAACCTTCAATCAAACCAAAAAACCGCTGCTTGCCCTGATGGGCGCGCTGATTATGGTGCAGCTGATGCTGGTCGGCGGCGACAATTCGATGGTGAAAATCATCGGTAAGGAATTTGCCGCAATGGCGGGCGAACACTGGGTTTATTTCTCGCCGTATCTGGGCGCGATCGGCGCGTTCTTCTCCGGTTCCAACACCGTGTCCAACCTGACCTTCGGTCCGATCCAACAGCAAATCGCACTGGATACCGGCCTGTCCGTTACCCTGATTCTGGCGTTGCAGTCCGTCGGCGGCGCGATGGGCAATATGGTGTGCCTCAACAACATCATCGCCGTATGTACCGTATTGGACGTGAAAAATTCCGAAGGTGCGATTATCAAGAAAACCGTTATCCCGATGGCGATTTACGGCGTGATTGCCGTCGTCACAGCAATGATTTTCTTCCTCTAGGCGAAACGCCGCCATCCATAGCGGCAGCACGCGGGGAACGGAAACCGCCGTTCCTCGTCAGAGCGGCGCGTCGGGCAGAATCTCGGTGCCGGAACAGCCCACCCTGCCAAACAAATGCCGTCTGAAACCGGAAAAGGCTTCAGACGGCATTTTTCCGCCGTTTGCATTCAGACGTAGTGATGATGCGGCATCTTGCCGTCAAGGCGGTAGCGCGTGCCGCAATACGGACAAGAAACGCTGCCCGATTCTCCTTCACCCAAAGGCAAAAACACTCTCGGATGCCCGTTCCACTGCTCGTTGTCGGGCCCCGAGCAATACAGCGGCAGATTTTCCGGCAACACGGAAATTTCCTGCGGATTCAGATTATCCATTTGATTTTCCTTTGCGTGGTTGGTGTACGCCTATTTTACGCCATCGGCAGGCTAAAGGATATTTTCGGCGCAAAGCCGCAATCCGCTATAATCCCCACTTTTCAGACGGCATACCATGACTGCGCTTACCCTCCCTGAAAACATCAAACAACAAGAGCCATCCGCCCTGCTCTACACCCTCGTTTCCGCCTACCTCGAACACACCGCCCAAACCGGCGACGAATCCCTCTCCTGCCTGTCCGACGACCAGCACACGCTGACCGCATTCTGCTACCTCGACAGCCAAGTCGAAGAAGGCGGCTTCGTACAGCTTATCGCCTCCGGCTACGGCGAATACATTTTCCGCAACCCGCTTGCCGACAGCCTGCGCCGCTGGAAAATCAAAGCCGTGCCGAAAGTCTTGGACAAAGCCAAAGCCCTCTACGAACAACACGGCGAAAACATCGAAACGCTTGCCGACGAAGGGCGGGACATCCCTTCCCTGCGCAAACAGTTCCCCGACTTTGAAGAATGGGACGGCGCATACTACGAAGCCGCCGAACAAGATTTACCCCTGCTTGCAGAACACATACGGTCAAACTGGGAAACCTTCGCCCATATCGGGCAGGCGTGATTGCGTCTGTTTCCAGCCCGTGTAAAACAGCGTAAAATCGGCAAACCCGAATGACCTTCCGTCCCCATCAAGGAGCAAGCTATGTTCTTCAAGCACATCGAAGCCGCCCCCGCCGATCCGATTCTCGGTTTGGGCGAAGCGTTCAAAGCCGAAACCCGCCCCGAAAAAGTCAACCTCGGCATCGGCGTGTACAAAGACGCATCCGGCGCGACACCCATTGTCAAAGCCGTCAAAGAAGCCGAAAAACGCCTGTTGGAAAGCGAAACCACCAAAAACTACCTGACCATCGACGGCGTTGCCGACTACAACGAGCAAACCCAAATCCTGCTGTTCGGCAAAGACCACGAAATCATCGCCAGCCGCCGCGCCAAAACAGCACAAAGCCTTGGCGGTACAGGCGCATTGCGTATTGCGACCGAGTTTGCCAAACGTCAGTTGAACGCGCAAACCATCTGGATTTCCAATCCGACTTGGCCAAACCACAACGCCATCGCCAAAGCGGTCGGTATCCAAGACAAACCTTATCGCTACTATGATGCCGCCAAACACGGTTTGGATTGGGACGGTATGATTGAAGACTTGAGCCAAGCGCAAAAAGGCGACATCGTCCTGCTGCACGGCTGCTGCCACAACCCTACCGGCATCGACCCTACGCCCGAACAATGGGAAACTCTGGCAAAACTTTCTGCCGAAAAAGGCTGGCTGCCGCTGTTTGACTTTGCCTACCAAGGCTTCGGCAACGGTCTGGAAGAAGATGCCTACGGCTTGCGCGTGTTCTTGAAACACAATACAGAATTGCTGATTGCCAGTTCTTATTCCAAAAACTTCGGTATGTACAACGAGCGCGTCGGCGCGTTCACTTTGGTGGCCGAAGATGAAGAAACAGCAGCCCGCGCCCACAGCCAAGTCAAAACCATCATCCGTACCTTGTATTCCAACCCGGCCTCGCACGGCGCGAACACTATTGCGCTGGTGTTGAAAAATGATGATTTGAAAGCACAATGGATTGCTGAACTCGATGAAATGCGCGGCCGTATCAAAGCCATGCGCCAAAAATTTGTCGAGTTGCTCAAAGCCAAAGGTGCTACCCAAGACTTTGATTTTATTATTGAACAAAACGGCATGTTCTCTTTCAGCGGCTTGACTCCCGAACAAGTCGACCGCCTGAAAAACGAGTTTGCCATTTATGCCGTCCGTTCCGGCCGTATCAACGTCGCCGGCATTACCGACGACAACATCGATTATCTGTGCGAAAGCATCGTGAAAGTACTGTAAAAAGCACAGCCATATGAAAATGCCGTCTGAACCTTAACCAGTTCAGACGGCATCTGTTTTTTGTTAAAAAACAATAAACTATAACAATTTCAAACAAGCTAAAAACATCTATAAAATCAACCCAATATGATGAACTCAAATAAAAAATACGAATATCATCATTCTCAAATTCAAAATTTGAACGCCACAGTATAGTGGATTAACTTTAAACCAGTACGGCGTTGCCTCGCCTTGCCGTACTATCTGTACTGTCTGCGGCTTCGTCGCCTTGTCCTGATTTTTGTTAATCCACTATATTATCCGAAGCCACAAAAACCTTTCCGCCATCATTCCCGCGCAGGTGGGAATCCGGGAACCCAATGCTGCAAGAATTGATTAGAAACAACTGAAACCGAGCAAACCGGATTCCCGCCTGCGCGGGAATGACGAAATAAGGCGAGCAAAACCGATGAAATAAATTAATTAAAAACAATAACTTATATTATTTTCTTTATAGTGGATTAACAAAAATCAGGACAAGGCGACGAAGCCGCAGACAGTACAGATAGTACGGCAAGGCGAGGCAACGCCGTACTGGTTTTTGTTAATCCACTATAAATTTTCGATAAAATCAATTTTCCCTATTCAATACTGCTCCAATCAATTCCTGCGCACCGTCGTCCGCCAATTTCTTAGCAACTGCGCGTCCGAGCGCGTCGGCGTATCCGGCAGGGGCTTGCGCGTCCGCCTGCAACACAACCGATCCGTCGGGGTGTCCGACCAGACCGCGCAAGGTCAGCAAGCCGTTTTCTTCCGTGCAATATGCGGCCAGCGGCACTTGGCAGCTTCCGCCCAAAGCGCGTGCGAGGGCGCGTTCGGCGGTAACGCAGGCATTGGTAACGCCGTGGTTCAAGGGTTTCAAAACTTCATACAAATCTTCGCGATGCGCTGCAATTTCAATACCCAATGCGCCTTGTCCGGCGGCAGGCAGGCTGTCGGATTCCGACAAAATCATGCGGATGCGTTCGTCCAATTCCAGACGCTGCAAACCGGCGGCAGCCAAGATAATCGCGTCGTATTCGCCGTTATCGAGTTTGGACAACCGGGTTTGCACATTGCCGCGCAAAGGTTTGATGACCAAATGCGGATAGCGCGCGCGCAACTGGGCTTCGCGGCGCAGGCTGGATGTGCCGACGACGGCACCTTTGGGCATTTCTTCCAGACGCGCGTATTGGTTGGACACAAACGCGTCAAACGGATTGGCGCGTTCGCCGATGGCTGCAAGCGCGAAACCTTCAGGCAAATCCATCGGCACGTCCTTAATCGAATGCACCGCCAAATCGGCGCGACCGTCATACAAAGCCTGTTCCAACTCTTTGACAAACAAGCCTTTACCGCCGATTTTCGACAGGGTTTTGTCCAAAATCTGATCGCCGCGCGTGGTCATGCCCAAAATTTCGACTTCGCAATCGGGATACAGCTCCTTCAGACGGCCTTGGATATGTTTCGCCTGCCACATGGCAAGCAGGCTTTCGCGGCTGGCGATGACGAGTTTTTTCGGGTTCATGTTCAATGCGTTCAAAGAATGGAAACGGCGTGAAGTCTATCATATTTTGAACGTTTCTTCAGACGGCACCGTCAGGTCTATGTTATATTTACGCCCACAAAACACGAAACCCGCCACAATGAAACGCGCCAAAAAATACCCTTTTTTATCCTTACAGCGGCAACGTTTTCATCTGAACTTTGAAAACGCTTCTTCCGCCGCCAACCTTCCTTCAGAGAACGACTTCTACCGCTGGGCGTGGTCTGCCCTGAAAAGCGGATACCGCCGCGCCGACATCAGCCTGATTCTTTTGGACGAAGAAGAAGCCCGAGCCTACAACCGCGACTACCGCGGCAAAGATTACGCCACCAATGTATTGAGTTTCGCGCTCAACGAAGGCGAAATCCTGCCCGACCAGTTTTCAGACGGCCTGTATGGCGATTTGGTGATTTGCCCGCAAGTGGTTTTGAAAGAAGCCGCCGAACAAGGCAAAATGCCCGAACGGCATTTTGCCCACCTGACCATACACGGCACGCTGCACCTGATGGGCTACGACCATATCGAAGACGATGAAGCCGAAATAATGGAAGCCGAAGAAATCCGCCTGATGCGGGCAGCAGGCTTCCCCAACCCCTACCGAGAAGACGGACATTAAAATGGACGACGCACAACCGAAAACAAATTTTTTTGAACGCCTGATTGCCCGACTCGCCCGCGAACCTGATTCCGCCGAAGACGTATTGACCCTGTTGCGCCAAGCGCACGAACAGGAAGTATTTGATGCGGATACACTTTTAAGATTGGAAAAAGTCCTCGATTTTTCTGATTTGGAAGTGCGCGACGCGATGATTACGCGCAGCCGTATGAACGTTTTAAAAGAAAACGACAGCATCGAACGCATCACCGCCTACGTCATCGATACCGCCCATTCGCGCTTCCCCGTCATCGGCGAAGACAAAGACGAAGTTTTGGGCATTTTGCACGCCAAAGACCTGCTCAAATATATGTTCAACCCCGAGCAGTTTCACCTCAAATCCATTCTCCGTCCCGCCGTCTTCGTGCCCGAAGGCAAATCGCTGAACGCGCTTTTAAAAGAATTCCGCGAACAGCGCAACCATATGGCGATTGTCATCGACGAATACGGCGGCACGTCAGGTTTGGTAACTTTTGAAGACATCATCGAGCAAATCGTCGGCGACATCGAAGATGAGTTTGACGAAGACGAAAGCGCGGACAACATCCACGCCGTTTCCGCCGAACGCTGGCGCATCCACGCGGCTACCGAAATCGAAGACATCAACGCCTTTTTCGGCACGGAATACAGCAGCGAAGAAGCCGACACCATCGGCGGTCTGGTCATTCAGGAATTGGGGCACCTGCCCGTGCGCGGCGAAAAAGTCCTTATCGGCGGTTTGCAGTTCACCGTCGCACGCGCCGACAACCGCCGCCTGCACACCCTGATGGCGACCCGCGTGAAGTAAGCAGAGCCTGCCCGCACCGCCGTTTCTGCACAGTTTAGAATGACGGTACGGGCGTTTTCTGTTTCAATCCGCCCCATCCGCCAAACATATAGTGGATTAAATTTAAATCAGGACAAGGCGACGAAGCCGCAGACAGTACAAATAGTACGGCAAGGCGAGGCAACGCCGTACTGGTTTAAATTTAATCCACTATAAAAATGCCGTCTGAAACCGGAAAACAGGTTCAGACGGCATTTCGCTTATCCGCTTATTTTTTGCTCAAGGTCAGCCCCGTCCAGCCGAACAGAAGCGTCAAAGCCAAACTCAAATAGCAGAAAAAGGCATAGGGCAGATATTCCCAAACGGGTACGCCCAGCGCATGGCTGATAAATACGCCGCACACGCTCCACGGCACGAGAGGGTTAATCACCGTCCCCGCATCTTCCAGAGTCCGCGACAGGTTGCGCGAATGCAGGCCGAGCTTATCGTAAACGGGTTTGAATGTTTCACCCGACAACAAAATACTCAAATATTGCTCTCCAATCAGGAAATTGACCCCGACCGAAGTCATGGCAACGCTGAACGTCGCGCGTCCGGCATTCGTCAAAAAGCTGCGGACGGCATCCAGCAAGGAAGGAATCGCGCCCAGCGCAAACAACAGCCCGCCCAAACTCATACCGAGGATAACGATGGTCTGCGTAAAGAACATGCTCTCCAAGCCGCCGCGCGAAATGAGTTTGGCGATGTCTTTAAACGCTTCGCCTTCGAGTTTGTAGCCGCCGTAAAACCACGCGCCGAGCTGACGCAGATCGGGCGTGCTGTGCAGATACGTTACGGCAACGGCGGCAATGACGGTAAAGAGCATGGCGACCACGGCATTGACGCGCATCAATGCCAAAACGACCAACAGTGCAAACGGAATCAGCGAATAGCCGTGCACCAATCCCGTGGCTTTAAGCTGGCTGCGGAAGGATTCGACGCTGCCCATATCGTATGCGGCGACATTCGGCAAAAGCCAAAGCATCAGTGCCGCGCTGATCAGCCATGCTGGAATAGTGGTGTACATCATGTTTTTGATGTGCTCAAACAGGTCGATACCGACGATGGACGCGGAAATGCCCGTCGTATCCGAAAGCGGGGACATTTTGTCGCCAAAAAATGCGCCCGAAACAATCGCGCCCGCCGTCATCGCCATATCGGCCTGAAACGCCGCCGCCATCCCCATAAAGGCAACGCCGACAGTGGCGCAGGTGGTCAGGCTGCTGCCGATGGACACGCCGATGACGGAACACAGCGCGAAGGCGGAAAAGTAGAAATAAGTCGGGGAAATCAGCCCGAAACCGTAATACATCAGCGTCGGAATCGCGCCGCTCATCATCAGCGCGCTGACCATCAGCCCGATGAAGAAAAACAGGTAAATCGCGCCCATACCCTGATTCAACGCGCCTATCATCCCTGCCTGCATATCGTTGTATTTCAAACCGCGCGCCAAGCCGTACAAAATCAGCACGACGATGGCGGCAATAATGGACATATGCGGCAGCCACTCCAATGAAATGATGGTATAGCCCATCGCGGCAATCAGAGCGACGACGACGGCAAGTGCCTCACCGCGCGGCATATCGAGTAAGGATTTGAAAGCAAACATGATTCTTTGCCCGATTTAATATAAAGTTAACGGATTCTAACACACCATACCGAATCCGCCCGACGTTTTCAGACGGCATTTTAGCGTTTTACAAAAGCCGGGCAGAAACAAAACGGCAATTTTCTCAATTTAAATTAATTTTTTTGAAATATAATTTTTTATTTTTTTGTTTGTTGGCATATAAGACTTTTATGGATTGAAGTATTAAAACCTCGGCACACATGCCGCAAACACCGGTACGCAAAAATGCCGTCTGAAAGATGTTCAGACGGCATTTCTCAAGAAAAAGATTATTCGTCCGCCCTATATCCGTACACCGCAAAAAACACGATATACAGGTAACAGATAACGGAAACGACAAACGAAGACATCAGGGTGTAAGTATCCGCCGCCCAACCTTGAATCACCGGCACGACCGCACCGCCGACAATCGCGGTACACAGCACACCGGAAGCCGCGTTGGTGAATTTGCCCAACCCTTTGGTTGCCAAAGAGAAAATCGTCGGGAACATAATCGAGTTAAAAAAACCGATGGCAAGCAGCGACCACATCGCCACATCCGCATTGCCGCTACCCATCGCCATCGCGACGGCAAGCAGTACGACCGCAGCCGATGCGTTAAACGCCAGATAGCGGTTGGGCGCGAATTTCGCCATCACCGCCGAACCGAGGAAACGTCCGACCATCGCACCACCCCAATAGAACGACAGGTAATGCGCGGCAGAAGCATGATCCAGCCCTTTCAGATAACCCAACACATTGACCATCAACGAACCGATGGAGACTTCCGCACCGACATAGCAGAAAATGCCTGCCGCACCGAACACGAGATGTTTGTATTGCCATACGCCGGTTTTGCCGTCGTGGTTATGCGCGCTTTCCTCGGCGGCAATTTTTTGCGCGTCGGGCAGGCGGATCATTTTCACGAAAACGGCAAGGATAATCAACAGCCCCGCCAGTCCCAAATAGGGAATCTGTACGGAAGAAATCTGTTCCGCCTTGCTGACGGTTTGGGTTGCGTCTGCCAGAATCAGGAACGCGCCGATTTGAGGCGCAATGGTCGTACCCAAAGAGTTAAACGCCTGAACCAGCGTCAGCGTTGCCGATTCCTTGCCGGGTTTCGCCAGCAGGGTAACATAAGGATTACCGGCAACCTGAAGCAGCGTTACGCCGGAAGCCAAAATAAACAACGCGCCCAAAAATACCGCATAAGAATGGCTGCCCGCAGCAGGATAAAACAACAGGCATCCGACCGCCGTCAGCAGAAAGCCGCCGATAACGCCGTTTTTATAACCGATTTTGCCCACCAGCGTACCCATGGGAATCGACATCACCGCATAGGCGGTAAAGAAACAGAATTGAATCAGCATCGCCTGAACGTAAGTTAGGTCGAAAATTTCTTTCAAATGAGGGATAAGGATGTCGTTCATGCAGGTAATAAAACCCATCATGAAGAACAGCGTGGTCAAGACGACCAACGGGGACGTATGGTTGTTTTGTGATTGCGCAGACATGATTTGCCTTTCATTTTATTGGAATACATTACACGGTTCGGACGGCAAAAATTGACATTCTTCAAGGGCGGCATGAATCATACTGACATTTCACAAATTTGCAAGCCGTCGGCATATCCTTGCCGGACAACATCCGCTATTATCCCGACAAGCACGCCGACGCTGTATTTTTTCAATCCTCATTTTGATTTATCACAAACCGTACATGACCGTTTTTTCCGCCTACGCCGCACTCGCCTTTTCCGCCTTCACTTCCGCCACCCTCCTGCCCGGCACATCGGAAGCCGCCTTTGCCCTATTCGTCCACCGCTTTTCCGAACACGCATACGGCGCATGGCTGTGCGCCGGCCTTGCCAACGGATTGGGCAGTATGGTTTCCTATCGGATGGGGCGTTTGCTGCCTTCCCGAAAAATGCCGTCTGAAAAAACAATCAGGATAATGAAGCGTTACGGCGTATGGCTGCTTGCGTTTGCCTGGCTGCCCGTCATCGGCGACGCACTGCCGCTTGCCGCCGGCTGGCTGCGGTTGAATCCGTGGACAAGCGGGCTGATGCTGGTTGCCGGCAAAACGGCGCGTTACGCCTTCATTCTGTGGGGAATGCAATATTACGCCGCCTGAACCATACGTTATAATGCCGAACACACAAACCCACCGTATAAAAAAATGAACAGACACATCCGCCAAGAAATTTTCGAACGCTTCCGCGCCGCCAACCCCCATCCGACCACCGAGCTGAATTTCAACTCCCCTTTCGAGCTTTTAATTGCCGTTCTGCTTTCGGCGCAGGCGACCGATGTCGGCGTGAACAAAGCGACGGCGAAGCTGTTTCCCGTTGCCGATACGCCGCAGGCGATGCTGGATTTGGGTTTGGACGGCGTGATGGAATACACGAAAACCATCGGGTTATATAAAACCAAGTCCAAGCACATCATGCAGACCTGCCGCATCCTGCTGGAAAAATACAACGGCGAAGTGCCGGAAGACCGCGAGGCTTTGGAATCCTTGCCGGGCGTGGGGCGCAAAACGGCAAACGTGGTATTGAACACGGCGTTTGGACACCCCGTTATGGCGGTCGATACGCATATTTTCCGCGTGTCCAACCGAACCAAAATCGCCCCCGGGAAAGATGTGCGCGAAGTCGAAGACAAACTGATGCGCTTCATTCCTAAAGAGTTCCTGATGGACGCGCACCACTGGCTGATTTTGCACGGACGCTACACCTGCAAGGCACTCAAACCGCAATGCCCAACCTGCATCATCAACGATTTGTGCGAATATCCCGCCAAAGCCTGACTGCCGCCGCCCTTCAAAATGAAATGCTTGAAAATTCGGACGGACGTTGTAGAATTTCAACCTATGCCGTCTGAAGCCGACAAAATGCGCTTCAGACGGCATTGAAGTCAATATCGGCACAACACAAAGGACGAAACGTGTTCAAAAAATACCAATACCTCGCTTTGGCAACCCTGTGCGCCGCCGCATTGGCAGGCTGCGACAAAGCCGGCAGCTTTTTCGGTGCGGACAAAAAAGAAGCATCCTTCGTAGAACGCATCGAACACACCAAAGACGACGGCAGCGTCAGTATGCTGCTGCCCGACTTTGCCCAACTGGTGCAAAGCGAAGGTCCGGCAGTCGTCAATATTCAGGCAGCCCCCGCCCCGCGCACCCAAAACGGCAGCGGCAATGCCGAAACCGATTCCGACCCGCTTGCCGACAGCGACCCGTTCTACGAATTTTTCAAACGCCTCGTCCCGAACATGCCCGAAATCCCCCAAGAAGAATCCGACGACGGCGGATTGAACTTCGGTTCGGGCTTCATCATCAGCAAAGACGGCTACATCCTGACCAATACCCACGTCGTTGCCGGTATGGGCAGCATCAAAGTCCTGCTCAACGACAAGCGCGAATATACCGCCAAGCTCATCGGCTCGGATGTCCAATCCGATGTCGCCCTTCTGAAAATCGATGCAACGGAAGAGCTGCCCGTCGTCAAAATCGGCAATCCCAAAGATTTGAAACCCGGCGAATGGGTAGCCGCCATCGGCGCACCCTTCGGCTTCGACAACAGCGTTACCTCCGGCATCGTCTCCGCCAAAGGCCGCAGCCTGCCCAATGAAAGCTACACACCCTTCATTCAAACCGACGTTGCCATCAATCCGGGCAACTCCGGCGGCCCGCTGTTCAACCTGAAAGGACAAGTCGTCGGCATCAATTCGCAAATATACAGCCGCAGCGGCGGATTTATGGGCATTTCCTTCGCCATCCCGATTGACGTTGCCATGAATGTCGCCGAACAGCTGAAAAACACCGGCAAAGTCCAACGCGGACAACTGGGCGTGATTATTCAAGAAGTATCCTACGGTTTGGCACAATCGTTCGGTTTGGACAAAGCCGGCGGCGCACTGATTGCCAAAATCCTGCCCGGCAGCCCCGCAGAACGTGCCGGCCTGCAGGCGGGCGACATCATACGCAGCCTCAACGGAGAAGAAATACGTTCTTCCGGAGACCTTCCCGTTATGGTCGGTGCCATTACACCAGGAAAAGAAGTCAGCCTCGGCGTATGGCGCAAAGGCGAAGAAATCACAATCAAAGTCAAGCTGGGCAACGCCGCCGAGCATACCGGCGCATCATCCAAAACAGATGAAGCCCCCTACACCGAACAGCAATCCGGTACGTTCTCGGTCGAATCCGCAGGCATTACCCTTCAGACACATACCGACAGCAGCGGCGGACACCTCGTCGTCGTACGGGTTTCCGACGCGGCAGAACGCGCAGGCTTGAGGCGCGGCGACGAAATTCTTGCTATCGGGCAAGTCCCCGTCAATGACGAAGACGGTTTCCGCAAAGCTATGGACAAGGCAGGCAAAAACGTCCCCCTGCTAGTCATGCGCCGTGGCAACACGCTGTTTATCGCATTAAACCTGCAATAACACACATAATTTAACCAAAATATTTTTTAAATGATAAAATGCCCGTCAATACCGATTAACGGGCATTTTGTAAAAATCAGTTGTTTGATTTTAAACAAATATTTTTTAGGACAAAAAATATTTCCGCCCATTTTGCCAACAAAATCCGAACCGTTGCGGACAGAAACCGCCCCATCCGGACGCTTACACCTCACAAACCATGCAGCTAATTGACTATTCACATTCATTTTTCTCGGTTGTGCCACCCTTTTTGGCACTGGCACTTGCCGTCATTACCCGCCGCGTACTGCTGTCTTTAGGCATCGGTATTTTGGTCGGCGTTGCCTTTTTGGTCGGCGGCAACCCCGTCGACGGTCTGACACACCTGAAAGACATGGTCGTCGGCTTGGCTTGGGCAGACGGCGATTGGTCGTTGGGCAAACCAAAAATCTTGGTTTTCCTGATACTTTTGGGCATTTTCACTTCCCTGCTTACCTACTCCGGCAGCAATCAGGCGTTTGCCGACTGGGCAAAACGGCACATTAAAAACCGGCGCGGCGCGAAAATGCTGACCGCCTGCCTCGTGTTCGTAACCTTTATCGACGACTATTTCCACAGCCTCGCCGTCGGTGCGATTGCCCGCCCCGTTACCGACAAGTTCAAAGTTTCCCGCGCCAAACTCGCCTATATCCTCGACTCCACCGCCGCGCCCATGTGCGTGCTGATGCCCGTTTCAAGCTGGGGCGCGTCGATTATCGCTACGCTTGCCGGATTGCTCGTTACCTACAAAATCACCGAATACACGCCGATGGGGACGTTTGTCGCCATGAGCCTGATGAACTATTACGCACTGTTTGCCCTGATTATGGTGTTCGTCGTCGCATGGTTTTCCTTCGACATCGGCTCGATGGCACGTTTCGAACAAGCCGCTTTGAACGAAACCCATGATGAAACCGCCGTTTCAGACGGCAGCCGGGGCAGGGTTTACGCATTGATTATTCCCGTTTTGGCCTTAATCGCCTCAACGGTTTCCGCCATGATCTACACCGGCGCGCAGGCAAGCGAAACCTTCAGCATTTTGGGGGCATTTGAAAATACCGACGTAAACACTTCGCTGGTCTTCGGTGGCACTTGCGGTGTGCTTGCCGTCGTTCTCTGCACGCTCGGCACGATTAAAACCGCCGACTATCCCAAAGCCGTTTGGCAGGGTGCGAAATCTATGTTCGGCGCAATCGCCATTTTAATCCTCGCTTGGCTCATCAGTACGGTTGTCGGCGAAATGCACACCGGCGATTACCTCTCTACACTGGTTGCGGGCAACATCCATCCCGGCTTCCTGCCCGTCATCCTCTTCCTGCTCGCCAGCGTAATGGCGTTTGCCACCGGCACAAGCTGGGGGACGTTCGGCATCATGCTGCCGATTGCCGCCGCCATGGCGGTCAAAGTCGATCCCTCACTGATTATCCCGTGTATGTCCGCAGTAATGGCGGGGGCGGTATGCGGCGACCACTGCTCGCCCATTTCCGACACGACCATCCTGTCGTCCACCGGCGCGCGCTGCAACCACATCGACCACGTTACCTCGCAACTGCCTTACGCCTTGACCGTTGCCGCCGCCGCCGCATCGGGCTACCTTGCCTTGGGCATGACCAAGTCCGCGCTGCTCGGCTTCGGCACGACCGGCATTGTATTGGCGGTGCTGATTTTTCTGTTGAAAGATAAAAAACGCACCAACGCCTGACCCCTTTCCCTGTTCAGACGGCATATGCCGTCTGAAGCTTTTTGGAGCAAACCGAAATGACTGTTCCCCATATTCCGCGCGGCCCCGTCATGGCAGACATTGCCGCCTTCCGCCTGACCGAAGAGGAAAAGCAACGCCTTCTCGACCCCGCAATCGGCGGCATCATCCTGTTCCGCCGCAACTTCCAAAACATCGAACAGCTCAAAACACTCACCGCCGAAATCAAAGCCCTCCGCACACCCGAACTCATCATCGCCGTCGATCACGAAGGCGGCAGGGTACAACGTTTCATTGAAGGCTTCACCCGCCTGCCCGCAATGAGTACGCTCGGCGAGATTTGGGACAGAGAAGGCGCGGAAACCGCCGAAACCTATGCCGAACACATCGGATGGGTGTTGGCAACCGAGCTTTCCGCCTGCGGCATCGATTTGTCCTTCACGCCCGTCTTGGATTTGGACTGGGGAAACTGCCCCGTTATCGGCAACCGCAGCTTCCACCGCAACCCCGAAGCCGTAACCCGCCTCGCCCTCGCCCTGCAAAAAGGCTTGAATCGCGGCGGCATGAAATCCTGCGGCAAACATTTTCCCGGACACGGGTTTGTCGAAGGGGACAGCCATTTGGTGCTGCCCGAAGACGGGCGCAGCCTGTCCGAGCTCGAAGCCGCCGACCTCATCCCTTTCCGCATTATGAGCCGCGAAGGTATGGCGGCGGTTATGCCCGCCCACGTCGTTTATCCGCAAGTGGATGCCAAGCCCGCCGGTTTTTCCGAAAAATGGCTGAAAGAAATTTTGCGCCGCGACATCGGGTTCAACGGCGTGATTTTCTCGGACGATTTGACTATGGAAGGCGCGTGCGGAGCTGGCGGTATCAAAGAACGCGCCCGACTGTCGTTTGAAGCAGGTTGCGACATCATATTGGTCTGCAACCGTCCCGACTTGGTCGATGAATTGCGCGAAGATTTCCGCATTCCCGACAATCCCGCTTTGGCGCAACGTTGGCAATACATGGCCAACACGCTCGGCAGTGCCTCCGCGCAAACCGTGATGCAGACGGCGGATTTTCAAGCGGCGCAAGCCTTGACCTCCCGTTTGACTTCGCCGCAGGACACGGCGGGCGGCGTAAAAGTCGGCGAAGCCTTTTAAATCGGCTGCGTTTCAACAATCTGCCGATTTCAACCGTTTGTCAGGGAAAGGCAATGATTTTCCGGTTAAGTAGAAATTTATCCTATTGAATTACTTGAAGATAAGGATGCTTATCAACACTGTATTCAAACACAGCGTTTTAAATCCGCCCGACACGCGGCAAAAAGGCAAAACGGTATAGGCACGCCGTATTTTTTGCGCTATAATCACGCCTTACTTAATTCGGAATGTAGCGCAGCCCGGTAGCGCACTTCGTTCGGGACGAAGGGGTCGGAGGTTCGAATCCTCTCATTCCGACCATATTCAAACCGCCTCGGCATCCATTGCCGAGGCGGTTTTTCCTTTTGGCGTCAACAGAAAAATGCCGTCTGAAACAGCATTCTGTTTCAGACGGCATTTCGTTTTCCCTAACCCTGCTATTTGCGCGCACTGACAAAGGGTATCGGCAAGGTTCAAAAGACTATCGGAATTTAGGAAGCCGAGCGTGTACCCAACGGCGGCATCTTATTCAGTAAGGCTCCGTCCTAATTGGGCAACGGAAATGTCGGCAATTTCACGCGGAAGCGGCACACTTTCCCCGTATGTCAAACATCGGCAAAACGGTACGCCGTCCCTTTGAACACTACTTAAACTACTCTATCCCCGCCCATTTATGCGTCTGCACGCTCAACTGCCAATGCACGGGGGTGTCAGGGCGGCTGTTTAAGATACCGATTTGGCGGATGGTGTCGTAGATGTTCATCGCACCGTTTTGTTCGCAGGGCGAAAGGTAGTAATGGCGCGCACGGATTTTGCGTTCCATATTTTCGCAGAACCCGACGACATCGCCGTCGGCAACAATCCGCACTTCGTCGGCTGTTTCGATACAGCTTTTTTCGTATTTGGCGGCATAGCAGGCTTTGGGGCTGGTGACGACATAGTCGATTTGCGGCGGCGCGGGATTGAGTCCGTTGGTTTCGATACAGAGGAAATAACCTTCCGCCTTGAGCATGTCCAGCAGCATATCGAGATGCGGCTGGATGGTCGGTTCGCCGCCGGTGATGATGATATTGCGCGCGGTGTAGGTTTTCAGACGGCCTAAGATGTCGGACAGGCTCATCATGCCGAATGTCAAATAATCGGTATCACACCAGCCGCACGCCAGATTGCATTTACCCAAGCGGACGAAAACGGCAGGCATGCCCGTGTTCCAGCCTTCACCTTGCAGGCTTTCAAAAATTTCGACGATGCGGTATTGCGGATTTCCGGGGGCAACATTGATTTTTTTCATACCGCCAATACCGCCGCCTCTGCCAGCATCGCGGGCAAACCTTGTTTGACGAGTATGCCTTTGTTGCCGGAAGAGAACGCGCCCCATGCGGCGGCAATCAATACGAAACCGAGAAACAGCACCGTCGCGCCGTACACCGCGTTATCCGGCGCGGCAAACTGCGCCCACAAAAGCCCGACGGCAAGAAAGCCGTTGTACAGCCCTTGGTTGCCAAACAGGGTCTGCACGCGCTTTTGTTCCATAAATTCATAAGGCAGCTTGAACGTTTCCGCCGCCTTTTCGCTGGGAATCTGCGTCATTTCAAGCCAGGCGATGTAGAAATGTTCGGCGGCGACGAGGAGAACGAGAATGGTGGAGAGGAGTTTCATGGGTGTTCCTTTTAATGGGTACGTTTGAGATGGAATGCCGTTTGAAAAGACGGGGAATCCGTGCAGGAGAAAAAACCGTTTTACGGTATATTGGTAGATCTTATCTGCTCTGGCTCTCAGGCTTCGTTCGCCGGGTGTGAATCCGTCCAAACGGTCTAGGGCATTATTCTCCACCGCATTCTGCCCCAGCACGCCCCCTACCTGTGCACTGATCAGCATGAAAAAAGTGTAAACAATGCAATTTTTCCAATAAATAATCAATACAGAAATTTACTTGCATCTATTATATTCACTTTGCAACCATGTTAAATCACTGTATTTTATTTTATTAATTTTATCAAAAACTATTTGGTGCTTATTTATTTGAGCATTTTCTATACTATCAGTTAGTTTGTTAATACGTAATAGCTTTAACTTTTTATTTGTATAGCAGAAATCATGCACAATACCTCCATCAATATATGAAAAATAAATAAAGTTACCCTCTTCTATATAGTTATTAATAAAGAAATAAATAATGGAATTCTGATTTTTATCTATTAAGAAATAGTTAAATGGTATGCCAGAATTATAACTGTATGACTTCTCAAAAATAAATCGTTTTGTTGATAATTCCTTCTCATTTGGATAAAAAATGAAAATCCAAAATAAAGTCATAACTACCCATAAAATTATTTTTTTAATTAACAATATTAACTCTCCCTTTGAAATCTATCTTGAATTTTGTACCACTAGTGGATTAACAAAAATCAGGACAAGGCGACGAAGCCGCAGACAGTACAAATAGTACGGAACCGATTCACTTGATGCTTCAGCACCTTAGAGAATCGTTCTCTTTGAGCTAAGGCGAGGTAACGCCGTACTGGTTTAAATCTAATCCACTATAAATTCAAATAAGGACGCTCCACACCGTCATTCCCGCGCAGGCGGGAATCCAAAGAGTTGGAATTGCTGCAATTTTTAAATATTCCTGAAAAACCAAGGTCCGGGTTTCCGCCTTCGCGGGAATGACGCGATCGGGCATTCCTTATTTGAATTGACTATATCGATACGTTCAAGATATTCCCTACTCCCCTTCATACTCCGCACACGATGTCGGCGTTTCCCACAATTTCACGCTGTACACGTTCAGCCCTGCGTTTTTCAGACGGCAGTACATTTCGACCGCCATATTTTCGGCAGTGGTGCGGCAGGGCAGGCGCAGGGTTTTCATATTCCAGCCTTCCAAAAGCGCGGCGATTTGAGATTCGCGCCCGTTGCCGCCGTGATAGATGAAGGCGTGGTCGAAGGGTTCGGTAATATGTTGTTTCACAATGGCTTTTAAGTCGGTAAAGTCCATTACCATACCGTCTTTCGCGCCGCCTTTGATAATGCCGTCTGAAACGGTGATTTCGAGTTTGTAGGTATGCCCGTGCAGGTTTTGGCATTTGCCGTCATGCCCGTCGAGCATGTGTGAAGAGTCGAAGGTGAAGATTTTGGTGATTTTCATGGGTTCTCAAATGGGCAAATAGCCTTGAAAGCCGATTTCGGCGGGTTTGCCGTGCGGATTCGGGGTCAGGCGGATATGGAAATTGCCGATGCGGTCGAGCGCAAGCAGGTTGTCCACGTCTTTCAAGTTGTCTTTATGCTGCTGAACATAGTCGGTTAACAGGGTTTGCAGGGCTTTTTGTTTGGCTTCGGCAGGCGTGGCGGCGGCGAACAGTCCGAACGCGTGCGCTTCTGCAAGCTGCCCTGCGCGATAGCCGCCGACATTGACAAAATACAGGTGCTGGGCGTGTTCAGACGGCATTTCCGTTTTGGGCATTTCGGATACGGCGATGTCGTAACCGTCCGCCCATTCGACAACCTGCCAACCGTCGATGTGGATTTTGTCCGCATCGCCGAACCATGCGGCTTTGAGTGCGGGGATGGCTTCGCGGTAATCGTCGCACACGGCAAATTGGATGTCGTGCACTTCGATATTGGAGCGGCCTGCGTTACCGCCGAGGTAAAACATATGAAGCTTGGGCATATCGTATTCCTTATGGTTTGCGCGCGTTCAGACGGCCTTTTTACTCTCCAAATATTCCGCCAATCCGCGCTCGCGCAACACGCAGCTCGGGCATTCGCGACAGCCGCCGACGATGCCCTTGTAGCAGGTGTGGGTCTGTTCGCGGATGTAGTCCAACACGCCCATTTCGTCCGCCAACGCCCACGTTTGCGCCTTGGTCAGGTACATCAGCGGCGTGTGGATTTGGAAATCATAGTCCATCGCCAGATTAAGGGTAACGTTCATCGATTTGACGAACACGTCGCGGCAGTCGGGATAGCCGGAAAAATCGGTTTCGCACACGCCCACGATGATGTGCCGTATCCCCTGCCCTTTGGCGTAAATCGCTGCGTAGAGCAGGAAAAGTGCGTTGCGCCCGTCCACAAAGGTATTGGGAACGCCGTTTTCGGCAGTTTCGATAGCGGCGGCTTCATCCATCAGGGCGTTGTGCGTAATCTGCCGCATCAGGCTCAAATCGAGTACGGTTTGACTGACACCCAAATCCTGCGCGATCCACTCTGCGCGTTCCAGCTCGACGGCGTGGCGTTGCCCGTATTGGAAAGTGATGGCTTGGACGTTTTCGCGCCCGTAGGTTTGAATCGCCTGAATCAGGCAGGTAGTGGAATCTTGGCCGCCCGAAAAGATGACCAAGGCTTGTTGGTTTGACATATCGAATCCTAGTTTTGGTAACGCGGGAGGTTTGCGAACCGCGAAGTTGGACAGTAAAGACGCGGATTATACAGGCAAACGCTTTCAGACGGCATCATTCCTCATGCCGTCTGAAAGGAGGCTGTTTAGGCCAACTTGACGGCAAGCTCCGCAAGCCGTCTGCCTTGTGCGAAAGCGATGTCGTTTTCTTCTACGGTCAGGACGGGTTTGCCGTCATGTCCGGCAACGTGGGACGCACCGTAAGGGGTACCGCCGCTTCGGGTATTGCCGAGGGCGGATTCGGTGTAGGGGATGCCGCTGATAATCATGCCGTGGTGTAGGAGGGGGAGCATCATGGTAAGCAGCGTGGTTTCTTGTCCGCCGTGCAGGGAGGCGGTGCTGGTGAAGACGGTGGCGGGTTTGCCGACAAGTTCTGCGCCGAGCCACAGGGGGATGGTGCCGTCGATGAAGTATTTCATGGTAGCTGCCATGTTGCCGAAGCGGGTGGGGCTGCCTAGGGCGAGGGCGGCGCAGGTTTTGAGGTCTTCGGCGGTGGCGTAGGGCGCGCCGCTGTCGGGGATGTCTTCTTCGACAGCTTCGCAGACGGTGGAGACTTTGGGGACGGTGCGCAATACGGCTTCGCAGTCTGCGACGCTTTCAATGCCGCGTGCGATTTGGCGGGCAAGGTTGAGGGTGCTGCCGTTTTGGGAGTAGTAGAGGACGAGGATTTTGAGGGGATTTGGGTTCATGGGCGGATTCCGTTAAAATAGTTTGGCGTTCAGACGGCATAACGGTTGTCCAGATGCCGTCTGAAACAGTTTGAAAACATGAAATCTGGTAAGAGATTATGACCTTTTTACAACGTTTGCAAGGTTTGGCAGACAATAAAATCTGTGCGTTTGCATGGTTCGTCATCCGCCGTTTCAGTGAAGAGCGCGTACCGCAGGCGGCGGCGAGCATGACGTTTACGACGCTGCTGGCACTCGTCCCCGTGCTGACCGTGATGGTGGCGGTCGCTTCGATTTTCCCCGTGTTCGAACGCTGGTCGGATTCGTTCGTCTCCTTCGTCAACCAGACCATTGTGCCGCAGGGCGCGGACATGGTGTTCGACTATATCAATGCGTTCCGCGAGCAGGCGAACCGGCTGACGGCAATCGGCAGCGTAATGCTGGTCGTTACCTCGCTGATGCTGATTCGGACGATAGACAATACGTTCAACCGCATCTGGCGGGTCAATTCCCAGCGTCCGTGGATGATGCAGTTTCTCGTCTATTGGGCTTTACTGACGTTCGGGCCGCTGTTTTTGGGCGTGGGCATCTCGCTGACGGCGGGATGGGGGGAATCGTGGCTGCTGCGCCCACTGGCAATGCCGCTGGGAACGGTGCTGCTTTTGTGGGGGCTGTACTGCTTTGTCCCCAACCGTTTCGTACCCGCGCGGCACGCTTTGATCGGGGCAGCGGCGACGGCTTTGTGCCTGTGGTGCGCGCGCGCGCTTTTTGTGTGGTATATGGGCAGTTTCGACGGCTACCGTTCGATTTACGGCGCGTTTGCCGCCGTGCCGTTTTTCCTGCTGTGGTTAAACCTGTTGTGGACGCTGGTCTTGGGCGGGGCAGTGCTGACGGCCTCCCTGTCGTATTGGCAGGGCGGGGCGTTTCGGAAAAATGAGGACGCGCGCGGCGGCTTTGACGATGTGTTGGACATTTTACTCTTGCTCGACGCGGCGCAAAAACGCGGCAAAGCCCTGCGGGTCCGGCAGTTCAGACGGCATATCGGTATGGGCTACGACGAATTGGGCGCGCTCTTGGAAAAACTGGCGCGCTACGGTTATGTTTATTCCGGACGGCAGGGCTGGGTTTTGAAAACAGGGGCGGATGCCATTAAATTAGACACGCTTTTCAAACGCTTTGTGTACCGTCCTTCCGCCGCCAATCAAAACCCCGTCGGACAAGCCGTCGGCAGGCTGGTGCAACCCTGCCTTCAATCTTTAGAGATAACGCTGGCGGAGTTTGCCGCGCAAACCGGGCAAACCGCCCCCCAGCCGTCCCAACCGCCGTCCGAAGGATAAAACGATGCGGCCGAAAAACCTCCTCATCCTCATCTCCGCAGCCGCCTTTGCTTCAGCGCGCGCCGATGCGCCCGACGGCGTTTTTACCGTCAACTTCCAATCCCCCAGCGGCAACATCGTCTGCGGCGGCGACACCGGACCGCCGGAAGGCGAAGAACCGTGGCACGGCGTATCCTGCTTCATCCACGAAACCGACAATACCAAACCCGCCATGCCGAAACCCAAAGGATGCGGATTCGACTGGGGCAACGTGTTCAATATCGACAACAAAGGGAAAGCCTATATGAGCTGTTACAGCGACTACCCGTACAGCCCCGAACCGCCCGTCCTCGCCTACGGACACACCGCCAAAGGCAAAGGTTGGCAGTGCGGCAGCCTTGAAAACGGCGTACTCTGCACCAACTCGGCAGGACACGGCTTCCTGCTCAACCGCAAATGGCAGCGTATGTTTTAAAACAGAATGCCGTCTGAACCGCAGTTTTGCAGCGTTCGGACGGCATACCCGCCAACCACACAAAGGAAAAACCATGTTTCAACACACAGGACGACACATAAAGCACCGCCCTATGTGTTGCCCTGATTTGGAAGGAGTTGCGCCCCTCCCGAATAAAGTCTGATCCTGCCGCCCTGAAGGGCGGGGTTTCAACCGAAAAGGAAATACGATGAACAAAAAAATCAAAGCCGGCATTGTCGGCGCGACGGGCTACACGGGCGTGGAACTGCTGCGCCTGCTTGCCACCCATCCCGATGTCGAAGTTGCCGCCGTAACCAGCCGCAGCGAAGCGGGAACCGCAGTTGCCGATTACTTTCCAAGTCTGCGCGGCGTGTACGGCCTCGCCTTCCAAACGCCCGACGAGGCAAGTTTAGAACAATGCGATGTGGTCTTCTTCGCCACGCCCAACGGCATCGCCATGAAAGACGCGCCGCGCCTTTTGGAACAGGGCGTGCGCGTCATCGACCTCTCCGCCGACTTCCGCATACGCGACATTCCGACCTGGGAACACTGGTACGGCATGACCCACGCTGCCCCCGACCTCGTTCCCCAAGCCGTGTACGGATTGAGCGAACTCAACCGCGAAGCCGTCGCACAGGCACGCCTCGTCGCCAACCCCGGCTGCTACCCGACCTGCGTTTCCCTGCCGCTCGTGCCGCTGTTGCGGCAATGCCGTCTGAAAGCCGGTATGCCGCTGATTGCCGACTGCAAATCCGGCGTGTCCGGCGCGGGCAGGAAAGGCAATGTCGGTTCGCTGCTGTGCGAAGCCGGCGACAACTTCAAAGCCTACGGCATAGCCGGACACCGCCACCTGCCCGAAATCAGGCAGACCATCGCCGGGCTTCAGGACGGCATCGCCGAAGGATTCGTGTTCACGCCGCACCTCGCGCCGATGATACGCGGTATGCACGCCACCGTTTACCTCCACCTTTCAGACGGCAGCGACCCCGAAACCGTCCTGCGCGACTATTACCGCGACAGCCCGTTCGTGGACATCCTGCCTGCCGGTTCGACACCCGAAACCCGCAGCGTGCGCGGAAGCAACATCTGCCGCATCAGCATCCGTCAGGCAGCGCAATCCGATGTGTGGGTCGTCCTTTCCGTCATTGACAACCTCGTCAAAGGCGCGGCGGGTCAGGCGGTGCAAAATATGAACATTATGTTCGGACTGGAAGAAACGCACGGCTTGGGCGGCATCCCCCTGCTCCCCTGAAGCGCAAACGGCAAACCGCAGGCATCGTGCCTGCGGTTTTTTGATGCCGTCTGAAAGCGACGGTTTTTTTTTGGGTTCGGACGGCTTTTGGCTCATCATTCCGCGAAAACAACAATCTAAAATCCCGTCATTCCCGCAAAAGCGGGAATCTATAGTGGATTAAATTTAAACCAGTACAGCGTTGCCTCGCCTTGCTGTACTATCTGTACTGTCTGCGGCTTCGTCGCCTTGTCCTGATTTAAATTTAATCCACTATAGTTTATCCGGTTTCAGCGATTTCCGACACATTTCCACACGCTTCGATTCCGTCATTTCTCCGGTTTCAATCATTTCCGATAACACCGTGGTTTTTCATTTCTAGATTCCCGCCTGCGCGGGAATGACGGCGGAGGGCTTGCCGTTTTCCCGATAAGTCTCTGCGGCTTCCCATTGCCGGATTTCCGCCCATTTGGGAATAACGGGATTTAAAATCATGAAAATGTGTCAAAAATAATATAGTGGATTAACAAAAACCAGTACGGCGTTACCTCACCTTAGCTCAAAGAGAACGATTCTCTAAGGTGCTGAAGCACCAAGTGAATCGGTTCCGTACTATTTGTACTGTCTGCGGCTTCGTCGCCTTGTCCTGATTTTTGTTAATCCACTATAAAAAATCAGATTTCCGTTACACTTTTTTCTAATATTTCAGACGGCATTTTGCTCACACGCCCAGATACCCTTCCCTGCTGGAAAGCCATCTTGCCAAATGCGCTTCGACGATTTCGGGGTTTTGCTCAATCAACATGGGGGCGATTTCGCGCGCTTGTTCCAAGAGGTGCAGGTCTTCTTCAAGGTTAGCGAAACGCAGCATGGGGACGCCGCTTTGGCGCGCGCCGAGAAATTCGCCGGGACCGCGGATGTTGAGGTCTTGGCGGGCGATTTCAAAGCCGTCGGTGTGTTCGTAGATGACTTTCAGCCGCGCTTTGGCAAGTTCGCTCAAGGGTTCGGCAAACAGGAGGACGCACACGCTTTCTGCCGCACCGCGCCCTACCCGCCCACGTAATTGGTGCAGCTGCGCCAAGCCCATGCGCTCGGCGTGTTCGATCACCATCAGGGCGGCGTTGGGTACATCTACGCCGACTTCGATGACGGTGGTGGCGACCAATACATTCAGACGACCTGCGGCAAACTGAGCCATGACTTCGGCTTTTTCGGCGGCTTTCATGCGCCCGTGTACCAAGCCGATGTTGAGTTCGGGCAAGGCTGCCTGAAGCTGGGCTAGGGTTTCGGTGGCAGTTTGCAGTTGCAGGGTTTCGCTTTCTTCAATCAGCGGGCAGACCCAGTATGCCTGCTGCCCTTTGCGACAGATGTTGAGGACGAAGCCTTCGACTTCGGCGCGGCGGACGTTGTTGACGAGGCGGGTTTTAATCGGGGTGCGCCCGGGCGGCAATTCGTCGATGACGGACACGTCCAAGTCGGCGAAGAAACTCATGGCGAGCGTGCGCGGGATGGGCGTGGCGGACATCATCAACTGGTGGACGTCGCGCCCTTTGTTTTTGAGGGCGAGACGTTGGGCAACGCCGAACCGGTGTTGTTCGTCCACAATCACCAAGCTAAGATTTTGAAACTCGACGTCGTCTGAAAACAGGGCGTGCGTGCCGACGGCGATTTTGACAGAGCCGTCAGCAAGTTTGGCTTTGGCTTCGTCTTTGGCTTTTTTGCGCTGGCTGCCGGAAAGCCAGACGACTTCGAGGCCTAATGGCTCAAGCCATTGTTTGAACTTGATGAAGTGCTGTTCTGCAAGGATTTCGGTCGGTGCCATTACAGCCGCCTGCGCGCCCGATTCGATGGCGGTCAGCGCGGACAAGGCGGCGACGATGGTTTTACCGCTG
Source organism: Neisseria basseii (assembly GCF_962707005.1). Taxonomy (NCBI): domain Bacteria; kingdom Pseudomonadati; phylum Pseudomonadota; class Betaproteobacteria; order Neisseriales; family Neisseriaceae; genus Neisseria; species Neisseria basseii. The sequence goes on from NZ_CAUIXH010000006.1 coordinate 83,443, forward strand.
CCGACATCGCCTTGCAGCAGGCGGTGCATGGGGTGGGTTTGCGCCATGTCGCGGCGGATTTCGGACACGACTCTTTCTTGAGCATCGGTCAGGGCAAACGGCAAGGCGTGGCGCAGGGCTTGGGTCAATGTGCCGTCGCCGCCCAATGCTGCCACCGTGCCGCTGACGCGCTTCTGCCGCGCCAGCCGCATGGAAAGCTGTTGCGCCAAAAGTTCGTCGAATTTGAGCCGCTGCCATGCAGGAAGCGTGCCGTCTGAAAGCTGGTGGATGGTGAAACTCGGCGGCGGCGAATGCAAAAGGCGCAGGCTTTCGGCGAGGTGTGGTAGTTTCAGACGGCCTAATAAGGCATCGGGCAAAGTATCGTGCAGCGGCGTAACGTCCAAGGCCGTCTGAATGATGCGGCGCAAAGTGGGCTGGTTCAAACCGTTTACGGTCGGGTAAATCGGCGTGAGGCTTTCCGCCAAACCACTGCTCTCGGCATCACGGATTTTGGGATGAATCATCTCATCGCCGTAAAACCCGTGTTTGATTTCTCCCACGGCGCGGATGCGTTTACCGACCGCCATCTGTTTCTGATGGCTGGCGTAAAAGTGGATGAAGCGCAGAAAAAGGACGCTGCCGGAACCGTCGGCGATTTGGACAATCAGCTGCTTGCGCGGTTTGAACGTTACTTCCTGATGGATAACCTCGCCCTCAACCTGACACGGCACGCCGATCGGCGCGTCCTTAATCGGCATAATGTGCGTCTCGTCCTCGTAACGCAGCGGCAGGTGCAACACCAAATCCCACGCGGTATGAAGGTTGAGTTTGTCGAGCTTCTTGGCGGAAACATCGGTGATTTTGAGCTGTTTTCGGGTTTCGGGCGACATCATAGGCAGATTCCTTTGGACGCGCCTATTTTATCCGAAAACAAAAATGCCGTCTGAAACGGATTCAGACGGCATCGGCAGGCAGGAATCAAGCTCCGGCGGCTTCGGCTTCCTGCTGTTGTTGGTAAATCGCCTCAAAATTAATCGGCGCGAGCAGGACGGGCGGGAAGCCGGCGCGCGTTACCGTACTGGAAACGGCTTCGCGCGCGTAAGGGAAGAGGATGTTCGGACACGCCACGCCCAACAGCAGCTGCACATCTTCTTCGGGGATGTTTTCCAGACGGAAAATACCGCTTTGGGTTACTTCGTTCAAAAACATCGTGCGCTCGTTATCCAATTTGGCGGTAACGGTCACGGTTACGTCCACGTTGTAGTAGCCGTCTTCCAGCTTTTGGCTGCCGGTGGAAACGCGCATATCCACTTCAGGCTCGCCCTGTTCCAAAAAGATTTGCGGCGCGTGCGGCACTTCCAAAGACAAGTCTTTGACATACAGTCGCTCGATGCTGAATACGGGTTGCAGTTCTTCGCTCATTTTGTTTTCCTAGTTGGGGGTTAAGGGTTCAGCAGTCCGTCCAGCCCGCCTTCCTGCTGGAGGCGGTAGAGGTCGGTAAATCCGCCGACGTGCGTTTCGCCGATGAAAATCTGCGGCACGCTGCGCTGTCCCGAAAGCTGCTGCATTTCGGCAAAGGCTTCGGGGCTTGCATCGACACGGATTTCGTCGATATGTCCGACACCTGCCGCGTGCAGCAGCCTTTTCGCCATCGTGCAGTAGGGACAAAACGGACCTGTGTACATGGTAACGGTCTGCATATTGGGTTTCCGAAAGTTTTGCAATGATAATCAATATAGGGGCAATCGCTCCGTTTGGCAAGTGCGGAACAGATGCACATTCAGGCGGCATGTGCGGAGTGTGTCAAAGTTTCTTTTTTAAAGTATGATAGGCATTGTGAAAAATATTTTTGCACCCGCTCTGCGCGGCGGAACGGGTGCAAAAATATTTTTATTACATTTTCAGGAAAAACCATGTTGTCAGGACTCCCCATCCCCAAAGACATCGCGCGCCCGCCCGAAACGATATTGGTCAACATCACGCCGCAGGAAACGCGCGTAGCGGTGTTGGAGGAAAACAATATCTGCGAACTGCATATCGAGCGTAACAGCGGACACAGCCTGGTCGGCAATATCTATCTGGGCGTGGTGCGCCGCGTGCTGCCCGGGATGCAGAGCGCGTTTATCGACATCGGCTTGGAACGCGCGGCGTTTTTACACATCGTCGATGTCCTCGAACAACGCCGCAACCCCGAAGAAACCCAGCGCATCGAACATATGCTGTTTGAAGGGCAGTCGGTTTTGGTGCAGGTCATCAAAGACCCGATCAACACCAAAGGCGCGCGCCTTTCCACCCAAATCTCGCTGGCGGGGCGTTTCCTCGTCCACCTTCCGCAGGAAGAACATATCGGCGTATCCCAGCGTATCGAGGACGATACGGAACGAAGCAACCTGCGCGAGCGTCTCAACAAGCTCCTGCCGGAAAAGGCATGCCACGGCTACATCATCCGCACCAACGCCGAAAACGCCACCGACGAACAGCTACAATCCGACATCGACTACCTGACCAAAGTGTGGGAACACATCCAAGAGCAGGCAAAAATCCAACCGCCGGAAACCCTGCTTTATCAGGACTTGCCTTTAAGCCTGCGCGTGTTGCGCGATATGGTCGGCTGCGACACGCAAAAAATCCTCGTCGATTCCACCGTAAACCACGGGCGCATGACGCGTTTTGCCGAACAATACGTTCACGGCGCATTGGGCAGGATAGAGCTATTCAAAGGCGAACGCCCGCTGTTTGAAACCCACAACGTCGAGCAGGAAATCAGCCGCGCCCTGCAACCGCGCGTCAACCTCAACTTCGGCAGCTACCTGATTATCGAGTCCACCGAAGCGATGACCACGATAGACGTGAACACCGGCGGCTTTGTCGGCGCGCGCAACTTCGACGAAACCATCTTCCGCACCAACCTCGAAGCCTGCCACACTATCGCCCGCGAATTGAGGCTGCGCAACCTTGGCGGCATCATCATCATCGACTTCATCGATATGGCGCAGGAAAGCCACCGCGAAGCCGTGTTGCAGGAGCTTGCCAAAGCCCTCGCCTTCGACCGCACGCGCATCACCCTGCACGGCTTTACCCATTTGGGGCTGGTCGAGCTGACGCGCAAACGTTCGCGCGAAAACTTAAACCAAGTCCTCTGCGAACCCTGCCCTTCCTGCCAAGGCAGAGGCCGTCTGAAAACGCCGCAAACCGTGTGCTACGAAATCCAGCGCGAAATCGTCCGTGAAGCCCGACGCTACGATGCGCAATCTTTCCGCATCCTTGCCGCACCCAACGTCATCGACCTTTTCCTCGACGAAGAATCGCAATCCTTGGCAATGCTGATAGATTTCATCGGCAAACCGATTTCTTTGGCGGTCGAAACCGCTTACACGCAGGAACAATACGATATTGTGCTGATGTAAAAAATGCCGTCTGAAGCCTTCAGACGGCATCTGTCTATTTCAGGGTTTCCTTGTCCAACAAGGCGCGTATCAGCAGACCGTGTCCGAAACGTCGGCTGTCGGACAATTCCAAATGTCCGCCGTATTTTTTGGCAAGCGTGTCGGCAATCGACAGCCCCAGCCCCGTCCCCTGCTGCTCCGTTCCCAAAATACGGTAAAACGGATCGAGGACGCGGGCGCGTTCGGATTCGGGAATGCCGTTCCCGTTATCTTCCACCCACACGGCAAGATATTTTCCTTCGTCCGTGAAACCCAAATCTATCCTGCCTTCAGGCGGCGTGTAACGTACCGCGTTGTCGGCAAAGGTTTTAATCAGCGTATAGATTTCCGTTTCGTCGGCAGACACTTCGACATCGCCTCCGACCGCCACGCCGATGTCCTGGCGTTTTTCCAAGGCCAGCGGCATCAGTTCCTGCAACACTTGGCGGAAACGGCTTTGCAGACCGAATGTCGTTTTCGTCAGAGGGGTTTCGTCCGACTGCGAACGCGCCAGTGCCAAAAGCTGTTCGAGCAGGTGTTTGTTGCGCCTGATGCTCTGCTGCAAAACGGCGGACTGCCGCGCCGCATCGGGCGGGAGCGGCATATTGTTGAGCCGTTCCGCCTGAAGGGAAAGGGCGGTCATCGGCGTACGCAATTCGTGTGCTGCGTCGGCAACAAACCGCTGACGGCGGCGTATATCTTCATCAACACGTTTCAAAAGCAGGTTGATGGCGGTTACGAAACCTCTGATTTCACTGGGAATATTGTCCACACTCAAGGCAGACAGGTCATTGATTCGGCGTTGTTCGAGACTTTGCGACAATTTGCGGACGGGGCGCATGGCTTTGTGCGTAATCCACACGGTCAGCAGTATCATCAGCGGCAGTGCCGCCAACAGGGGCAACACGCTTTGCCGTGCCGCATCCGCCGCCAAATCTTCACGGTATTCGTTTTCCTGCATGACGGCAATCCGTCCCTGTTCGGTCGTGCGGATATAGACGCGGTAATAATCGTCGTCATCGTCCGCCTGAAGCGTGTGCAGACCGTCCGCCAGATGCGCGGGCAGGCTGACAACAGGGTCTTCCTGCTGCGGCATCTGCACGAAAATGCGCGTATCGCCGTCGCCCTCGGGCAAAGTTTCGGATTTGGAATCGGGGCCGACGTACAATGCCGTCTGACGGAGCAGGTCGTCCTGCAACGCTTCCGTTTCGCGGAAGGTTTCGTAGTAGGAAAACATACCTGCAAGCATTGCCAGCGGAACAAACATCCAAATCAGGGCAAGGCTGATTCTGACCTGAAGCGAATGTTTTAAAATTTTAAAAAAACGGTCCGGCATCTTCGTTCCTGTTCAGACGGCATCTTGACGCGGCATCAGCCAGCCGACACCGCGCACATTTTGTATGCTTTCCTTACCCAGTTTCTTACGCAGCGCGTGAATCAGAAAATCCACCGCATTGCTTTCGACTTCCTCGCCCCAACCGTAAACCTTGTCCTCCAAATCCGAACGCGACAGAATGACACCCGGCCTCGCCAACAAAGCCTGCAATACTGCAAACTCCTTATTGCTCAATGCCACCTGCCGCCCTTCGGCAACAATTTCCGCCTGATACGTTGCCGGATTCAGCGAAATCACACCGTTGGACAGGCAAACCTGTCCCTGACCGCCGCCGCGCCGCAACACCGCCCGCATCCGCGCCTTAAGCTCCGCCATATCGAACGGCTTGACGATATAGTCGTCTGCACCGCCGTCCAAACCGTTCAGCCGGCTGTACAAATCATCCCGCGCCGTAACGATCAGCACGGGGACGGCGCAGCCTGCCGCGCGTATTTCCGACAAAACATCCAAACCGTCCCGCACCGGCAAACCCAAATCCAGCAGCATCAAGTCATAAGGCCGGGCAGCGGCCGCCGCTGCAACCTGCGCGCCGTTTTTAACCCAATCCACCGCATAGCCGCCGTCTTTCAAACTTGCCGACACCGCCTCCGCAATCATCGCATCATCTTCAACCAACAAAACACGCATCAACTTTCCCTTTCAGATAAACCGTGCCTATTCTAACACCCCAAAATTAGCCGCAATTTAGCAGCAACAAAAAACCGCAGAACAAAAATTCTGCGGTTTTTGACCGTTTTCAACCTATTTTGCGTGTTTCTCCACCAGAGAGACAAACTGATTAATATATGACTGAACAAAATCCTTTGCCGAGTCAATCAACTTACCGTTTTCATCAAACAGCGTCGGTGAATTGCCCAAAAACACCTCAGGCTGCCCTGTCAGCGGCATATCGAAATAAGACAAAGCAAGGCGCAGGTTTTTTTGGGAACTGTAACCGCCCATCTTGCCGACGGAATGGCTGATGATGCCGGCAGGTTTGTTTTTCCACGCCACGTCGGCATTCGGTTTCGAGCCGATGTCCACCGCATTTTTCAAACAGGCGGGAACGGTGCGGTTGTTTTCGGACGTAACGAACAAAATGCCGTCTGAAGCCTTAATCGTTTCGCGGAAAGCCGTGTAGCTTTCGGGCAGCGGCACATCTTCCACCGCAGGGTCGTCATAATCGAAATTATAAAGCGGCAGATGTCCGATTTCGACAATTTCCGCCTGCCAGCCTTCGGGGAACATCTCCGCCACATTCAATGCCACTTTGCGCGCAAAAGAAGCACGGCGCAGACTGCCCACCAAAATACTGATTTTCTTAGCCACAATCATTCCTCCTGAATATTAAGTTTGTACGTCTCAATCATTTAATAATGATAGCGATTATTATATATGCGATTTCCCCTGCAAACAAGCCGGCCTGCCGCTCCGGCGTTCCCACTTATCCGGCTTTGCCTTATAATTGCTTTTTTTATGTAACAGATTCACCTATGAATTTCCCCAAAACAGCGGCCTCCCTGCTGCTGCTTCTCGCCTCCCTCGCCGCACACGCGCTCGATACCGGCCGCATTCCGCAAAACGAAATCGCCGTATATGTCCAAGAACTCGGCAGCGGCAGGGTCGTCATCGACCATCGCGCGGATGTCCCCGTCAATCCCGCGTCCACGATGAAACTCGTTACCGCGTTTGCCGCCTTCAAAACCTTCGGCAGCAATTACCGCTGGGCGACCGAGTTTAAAAGCAACGGCAAAGTGAGTAACGGCACACTGGATGGCGATTTGTATTGGGCAGGCAGCGGCGACCCCGTTTTCAATCAAGAAAACCTGCTTGATGTTCAAAAACAGTTGCGCGACAAAGGCATACGCAATATCACGGGACACCTGATACTCGACCACAAGCTGTGGGGCGAAGTCGGCAGTCCCGACCATTTTGAAGCCGACGGCGGTTCGCCGTTTATGACTCCCCCCAATCCGACTATGCTGTCTGCCGGTATGGTTATGGTGCGCGCCGAACGCAATGCCGCCGGTAGTACCGACATCCTCACCGATCCGCCTTTGCCGCATATTTTCGCCCAAAACAACTTGAAAATTACCGCCTCCCAAGCTGCCTGCCCTTCGGTCAAAAAACTGATGCGCGCATCTTTTTCGGACAATACGCTGAAATTGCGCGGCAATATTCCCGAAAGTTGTTTGGGCAAGCCTGTCGGTGTCCGGATGTTCGCGCTTGACGAACTGATCCGGCAAAGTTTTACCAACCACTGGCTGCTCGGCGGCGGACGGATTTCAGACGGCATCGGCATAGCCGACACGCCGGAAGGCGCGCAGACGCTTGCCGTTGCACACTCAAAGCCGATGAAGGAAATTTTGACGGACATGAACAAGCGTTCGGACAATCTGATTGCGCGCTCCGTCTTCCTCAAACTCGGCGGCAACGGCAAACTGCCCGCCGTTTCCGAACAGGCAGCGTCTGCCGTCCGGCGCGAACTTGCCGTGTCAGGCATCGATGTTGCGGATTTGGTTTTGGAAAACGGTTCGGGTCTGTCCAGAAAAGAAAGGGTAACGGCGAGAATGATGGCGCAAATGTTGGAAACAGCTTATTTCAGCCCGTTTGCACAAGATTTCATCGACACGCTCCCTATCGCCGGTACAGACGGAACTTTACGCAACCGCTTCAAACAAAGCGGCGGGCTGCTGCGCCTGAAAACCGGCACGCTCAACAATGTCCGCGCCCTTGCAGGTTATTGGCTGGGTGACAAACCGATGGTGGTGGTCGTCATCATCAACAGCAGCCGCGCCGTTTCCCTGCTGCCCGACTTGGACAACTTCGTTGCCAAAAATATCATCTCCGGCGGCGACGGCTGGCTGGATGCGAAACTGATGTGCAAAGAACGCCGCGCCTGAACGGACAAAAAGATAGTGAATTAACAGGTTACCGCATTGCCGTACAGTTTGCAGTTTCACCGCCTTGTTCCAATTTCTGCCGACCTACGATAAAATGCCGTCTGAACTTGCACTGCCACAACTTATAGGGTGCAGTCAAGGCCAGACGGCATTTTTATTTCTCCATCAAATCATAGCTCCAATCCAACAGCATCAATATTTCATCCGTTTCCGCACCATAATCCAACACGATACCGACCCAATGCTGCTTGTTCATATGGTATGCAGGTAAAAAATTTTCTCCCCACCTCAAAACGGAAAGCATATCAGGATTACTCTTCACATTAATAGATGTTCCCCCTGCAAACCCAAACGGCTTTTGGCAATCCTCCCGATTAGTGCATACCATTTCCCCCTATTCCCACCATGCCTCAACACGGCAGAATCAGGATATTTTATCCACAAATACTTAAGAACCGTGCCGCATTGCTTCTCTACGTATTCTAAAATCCGCCTTGATTGGGTAACAACTCTCCCTCCATAAAAGAATGCCGTACCGGATTCTCTGACAAAAACAAAACCCTCTAAGAAAATACTTAGAGGGTTTTGGAATTTGGCTCCCCGACCTGGGCTCGAACCAGGGACCTGCGGATTAACAGTCCGTCGCTCTACCGACTGAGCTATCGGGGAATAAGCGCGAATAATAAAACAGAAATACCGAACGTGTCAATATAAATTTGCAATCGATTGCACTTTATCTGCAAGCCCGCAATCTTTATATGTTATATGGCTTCCGCAATATGTCTTGCCGCCCGTTTGGCATCCAATAGGATTAAACCAAGTTTGCCGGTTTCTTTTGCCATCAGCACCAACACGGCATCTTTACCCGCCTGACTTAAAAGGATATAGCCTGATTTTCCTTTAATCATCACTTGTTCCAATTCCCCGCAGGCGAGTTCTTGCACCGAACGGCTGCCTAAAGCAAGCAAAGTGGCAGAAATCGCCCCTACCCTGTCCGAATTCAAATGTGAAGGAAGCATTGTCGCCATCGGCAATCCGTCGGTTGAGATAACGGCAGATGCGACAATATCCGGAGATGTGTTGTTCAAGTCTTCCAAAACCGAAATTAATAATTGCTGCATAAACCCTCCTATCCCAAGTTTTACACGTGGTTGCTGTAACGGCGGTATAAAATCCTGACCAAAGTAACAAATGCCTCTTTGCTCAAATCGGGTATGCCGCCGATAACCAAAATAAATTTGGTTGAACCGATATACAATGGGAAAAATGTCAATTCGCTCTGACCGGAAGGGTCGCAAACGCCCCAAGCGTTATTGTTGATATACAGGTTGTTCTTAATCAGCAGCCGGTGTTTCTTTTCCATCTGTGCAACTTCTGCCGCCAGCAACCCCAACTCTTCAGCCGCCTCATGGTGGAAATTGGCGTTGGCAAGATACAGGCCGTTCCGATCGACCAATAATGCCTTACCACTGCCGGACAATTGTTCCATCAGCAACGGCAATTGCTCGTCCGACAGATTGATGCCGTCTGAATGACCGTTTTCATCGCCATAAAGGAATTCGAGTTTTTGCAAACGATACAACAGGTTCAAAGCGGTATCGATGTCGGCGGTGTCCGCCCAGGCGAGCAGCTTCTCACTGCTGACCACTTCGTCCGCATCCGCTTTCAACAGGCTGTGCAACAAGGTTTTACCGGCACTGGGGGTATCGCTGGATACGGCATAAAATGCACCGGCAGGAGTCAGGCGGGGATATAAATTTGCTTGTAGTGAAAGTGTTGATTCCATATTAAACCTCCAGTCCCGGATCAATAGAAAATAACATTGCGCTAACCAATTGCTTTACGTCATCTTCCTTACGGGCATCAATTTCAAAAACCGGAACATTAAGATTATGTTTTGCAAGATATTTGTGATACACGTCGATACCGGGCTGAGAGCGTATATCCATCTTGGTAATACCGACAACGACGGGGGCCTTCTCCAGCAGCCCTCGAAACGAATGTAAAAAGAATTCCAAATCTTTCAACGGGTTGGTTCTGGCATTATCTAAAAGCAAGACCAAACCCATACTGCCTTGGCTTAAGATTTCCCACATAAAGTTGAACCGTTCCTGACCGGGCGTACCATATAAATGGACTTTAGTATCCTCATCCAAGCTGATGACCCCGTAGTCCATCGCCACTGTCGTATTCCTTTTCCTATCCAAAGTCATATCGGATGCGGAAGCATCGGTCTGGACGGGTGCTTCGTCCGAAATAGCCGCAATGGCAGTGGTTTTCCCTACGCCGACAGGTCCTGTGAAAATAATTTTATTTTCTCTCATCTCTCCGCCTCTTAGCTGCCCAACAGTTTTTTCATCAGCCTTTGAAGAAGGCCGCGCGGCTGGGATTGGGATGGTGTCGTGATTTTTTCCGCTTTTTTCACCATTTCACTATCAGAGGCAGAATCGGCCCCGATATTTATTTTATCCGCCATATCGGAGTATGCCTGTTGTGAAACCGTTTTTAAATCTACCGACAAAAACCCGGTTGTATAGGTTGCCGCAAGATAATTCAGAATATCATTGAGGTTTAAAGGCATCACTTTATACAACACGTTAAGGTTGACGGATGCTTTGGTCAGAAATGCCGACAAGCGTATCGACCCCGGCACATTTGCCAACCGGGTCAGGTTTGGCCAAGATTTCAACGTAAACGGAGTATCGGGAGAAATCGGATAAACCAACCTGCCCTGCGCCGTCCAAATGGAAAACTGCCACATACAGGACATAATGCCTACTTTAGCCTTTTCGCGCCATTGCGGGTTATCGGGAACAGTCTTGCAACTGACCTGCAAATTTTCGTCTTTGCACAACGCTTCGAGTTTTTGCACACTTTCTGTCAGCAAAACCCGTTGTATCGAGGGGAAAACAATAAGGACCGGCTTATTTCCATGCAAGATAGCGATGTCCCGCCTGTTCTTTTCCGCAAACCGCAACGCCCCCAATAATCCTTTATTCGGGTTAAACCGGCGTATCGTAACCGTACGCTGCACATTCCCGTTGTTTTTCGCCGACCGGTCTGCGGGTGCAATAAACGATTTCCCATAAACATTCTCGCCCTGCAACAACTTGCGGAGCATAGGAAACAATGTTTCAAACCGAATCGGTTTGGGCAGGTAGGGAACTTCAGAATCGGGAACTTTCTCCGAACAGACGGCGACAGGTATATCCTTATAACGCTCGGCAAGCTCTTTCCAAAGTTCAAAACCGCCCTCGGCATCGGTATCCGCCAAAACCAAATCGGGCACGACACTGCCGTCTGAAGGGGATACCGTTTCATAACGGGTGGTATTGTGCATTTTGAATGCCATTTTGAAAACGGATTCCTGCTGCGCCGTCATCCCCGCCAACATTACGCGTACTGTTTTAATTTTCGGCAGTTGAACTTCCATTTTTATTTTCCGTACCGTTTTATTTTTTTATATTTTGATTCATACGCTGCAGCAGCCGACTCATCAGCATAACGACCTCTTCAGGAAGCCTGTCCGCACGTTCCCTCAATACCCTTAAAAACTGCCCCAACCTATCCCAATCTTCAGTACGTTCATAAATATCGATCAACGTAATATAAAGCTGGGACTCGTCGGGATATTTCAATACCGCCTGCTCCAACACATCCATTGCCGCTTCAATCTGACCATACATCAGCAACGACTCTACTTCTTTAACCGCATCGTCTGCCGGAGACGAACCGGTGTTGATCAATGAAGAATCTTGAAGCACCAAATCCCGATGTTGCGCTTTGAATTTCTGTATATTTTTCGGCAGATACCCGTGCCCCATACCGATGTCTTTGATTTGCAGGTCGTTCGGCCCTTTTTCCAAATCATCGAAAACTTCATGGTAACCCAGGCTGTACCCCCAACCCAGCATCCGCTCTTTAACCTGCCTGCCGTAGTTGCCCAACGTTTGGTAAAGCTTCCACAAATGTCCGGCAAAACGGTCTATGTCCGCGTGTTGGTAATCGAGTTTCAACGCATCGATAATCAGGTTTGCAGGTTTTTCGGAAGTTTGGATGGCACGGTCGTATTGTTTCGATGCCGTTTCGTAGCTGACTTTGTCTTTAAGGATTTTCGCACCTTGATCGGCGCGGACCAGGCCGGCAATCGCACCGATTTCCTCTTGGCTGATTCCGGACACGTCTTTTTTGCCCCGCACAATCGGGATGCGCTTGATTTCTTCGAATCCATAAGCCTTACCGTCGGCATCCGGCGGGGGCGATGCGGAAGCTGCCGTCGTAGAACCGCCTTCCGCACGTTTTTCAATCTCCTGAATGCCCCATCCCAAACCTTCTTCCGCCAAGACGCGGATACGCAAATGGTTTGAATCGCGCTGTAATGCCTGTTCGATATATTTTGCCAAAAGTTCGGAAGGAATCAGTCTGCCGTATTTTTGCAGATTGTCTGCCAAAACATCGACATCCCCCACTTCGAGATTGATATCAAGCAGCTCGCGGATAAGGTTTTCAGGTTTCGCTTCACCATCCGGAATGCCGTCCAGATAGGCAGCCAAAGACTCGGCAGCCTTGCCCTGATAACCGAACTGCTTATAAACCTGATATTCCGTCAGCGGATCGACTTCTTGCGCGGATACTGCCGCAGATGCGGTCTCGGCACTCTCATTCCAAGAAAATCCCGTCTGCGTGCCGTCTGAAACCGATTGGTCAACCTGATCGACCCAGTCCGAATCATTGCTTCCGGGCGGCTGCCCCTGCGTATTGCCGACACCTTGGGATTTGCGCTTCGGTATTTTCTTACCCTGCTTCGCACGCATAACCAAAAGCACCAGCAATACCGCCAGTGCCAGACCGATAATTAATGAGTTTTCCAAAGGATACTCCCGATACCGTAACGAGCGGATAGCTGACTGCCTGCAACGGCAATTGTCCGCTTTTATTATTAACGATTTACTGAAATAGACTTGTAGGTTTCAAATCATACCATAATTTAACGTTTGACAATATGCCTTCTGCACAAGCCTTGCCATATGACCTTTCTTGGATTTGTTGTTCATATTTACGAGCTATTGACCTTGGAAACGGAAAGGTATGAAGTCTCGTTCTCCTCTCAGTCTGAACACTTCTCCGTAGATGTCGAGGACGCAGTCCCATACTACCTCGCCCTTGCTGTCTAGAGCTTGTATGGGCGTACCCAGATAGTCCTGCACGATGGTGTAGCTGTCCTCCTCGGCAAGCTTTGCCACCGGGGTGTAGCTACCACCGTCATACACCCACGTTCCGAGGTTTTGCACTAGCTCTGCTTGTCAAAAGATACTCCGCCTAACTTATTAACAACTCGGCGTGGGGCGTTTTCTTTTTCATATTCCCATTCGTGCAAAAGAACGTTACCGTCCCAATATTATTGATTTTTCTTTTTCCAATTTTCATAGCGAATTTGTAAATTTTCTCGCCATTCTTCACTTGGACATTTATCTATAAGTTTTTGATATTCTTCCTCTGATGCACTTAAAATACAAGTTTCAAAAAGATGCAATAACCCCCAATGCATATCATAGAAAAAACCATCTGGAAAAAGAGATACTAATACCTCTGCTTCTTCAAGTGTAATAGGTTTTTCTATACTTGATATAAGCTCATCATATTGTTCTATCAATTCATCTATTTTTTCATCATTGTCATCTGCATCTGATTCTGTTGGCATTCTACCAATTGCTTTCAACTTCAAAATTTGTTCTCTCATTATTTACAAGCTTCTTTAATTTTACTTAGTGTCAATTCTCCCTTTTTAAGCATTCCTAAATCTTCATATTCCTTGATAATTTGCTTAATAGGATTATCATATTTACTTCCTCTTATGTTTTATACGTTTAAATGTATTTGTCGGGCACTATCTATTTGCACCCCCCTTCCTTAATTATTCTTTGCCTTTTATTTTCAAAAAGTTTTTTTCCTGTTTGCGGCAACAAATCGAATACAGCGACAGACTCGGTATGAGATGTCTGGGCAAACATATTCATTATCCCTGCCCCGCTGAGTATATAGCCTTTTTCAACCAACACGCCCGCATCCCGTGCCAAAGTGGAAGGGTTGCAGGATACATAAACGATTTTTTGCGGAAGATAGGGTGTATGCAGCGATTTGACGACTTCATACGCACCGCTTCTGGGAGGGTCTATCAGCATTTTGTCAAACCTCCCCCAAGAGGCGACTGTCTTTTCGGTGCAATCAAAGAGGTTGGCAGCAATAAAATCTGTCTGTCCGCCGCAACCGTTCAACCGAGCATTTTGCCGTGCGCGCCTGACCAGGTTTTCCGCACCTTCGATGCCGACGACATCCGCCCCGCTTTTTGCCATCGGCAGACTGAAATTGCCCAAACCGCAAAACAGGTCGGCAATCCTTTCGCCCCGCCGTATGTCAAGCATTTTTACGGCGCGTGAAACCATCAGCCGGTTGGTATCTGCATTAATCTGCGTAAAATCTCCCGGCCGGAACGGCATTTCGATGCCGAATTCAGGTAATGTATATTTTAATGTTTTGTCTGTTTTGGGATAAAACGGTTGCGATACGCCCCCTTCGATTTGCAGCCAAATCTGCCAGTCATCCGACAATTCCGAATCAAACCACTGCCTAATCCGGTTTTCTTCGTTCTGCCGAAGTTTGCTTTTGAACGCGATGTTCAATACGATGATTTCACTGCCGCAATAAAACTCGGCAAACCGGGCAACACTTCCCTCTTCCGCCAAATCCTGCAAAAGCTCCCTGATGGCCGACAGCTTGTCTGAAACAGGCTTCGGAATCAGCATACATGACGAAATACCCACCACATCATTCGTTTTCTTTGCCTGAAACCCCAGTTTCAGACGGCATGATTTGTCTAATGACACACTGAACCGCGCCCTATCCCGATAATGCCATACATGTCCGTAAATCGGCGGCAATATCTGCTTCGGTTTGACCTTGCCGATACGCTCGAGCTGCTCTTCCATCATCCTTTGTTTGAACGCCACCTGCGCTGTCGGAGAAATATGTTGCAGGGAACAACCGCCGCAGCGTTCAAAATAACGGCACTGCGGGACGGTACGCTCATCTGAAACTTTGAATATCGCCACCGCCTCCGCTTCGTCAAACTGCTTTTTCTGTTTGGTAATCTGAAAACCGACTTTTTCAGACGGCAATGCCCCTTTAATAAAAACCGTTTTGCCGCCAACCTTTGCCACACCCCTGCCTTCATAATCCAAGGCGGAAATTTCCGCGACATTTACTTCCGTCTCCACTCCCAAATCCGTCCGTACTGTACCGAAACGCATATTTTCGCACAAAACCGCACGGTTTCAGGTATGATTTGCCAAAACACCATCGAACGCACACTACATTTTGATATGAATAAAACAATCTGCCTCACCGCCGTACTGTCTATAACCAGTTTTTCATACGCGCATACAGTTATTCCCGATGTCTCCCCCGTCGCACAAGGTCAACATGTCTTCATTAACATCCCTCAGCAACGCCTGTTCCTCTACACCGACGGTAACCTGACCAAGGTCTATCCCGTTGCGGTAGGTCGGGCGATGACGCAAACCAATCTAGGCGAACATAAAATCGGGGCGAAAGCCTATAACCCTGTCTGGCACATCCCCAAATCCATACAAAAAGAACGCGGCGACGGCGTGAAAACCATAGCCGCCGGCCCGGACAACCCTTTGGGGCCGGTTTTTGTCCGCTTAGGCGACCCGAAACTCGGTTTGGGCATACACGGAACCAATGCGCCGGCCAGCGTCCCCGGGGTTCGAAGTCACGGCTGCGTCCGCATGAAATCGCCCGACGCGCTCGAGTTTGCCAAAACCATCGCCAGCGGCTCGCCCGCCTCCGTCATCTATCAAATGGCGGGTCTCAATGAAGATGCGGATCGCAACCTGTGGCTTGCTGCCTTCCGCGACCCTTACGGTAAGAACAACCTTGACATCGCCTCTCTGAAAAAAAGTATTGCACAATGGGCAAAAACACAGGGTAAAACCATCGCATCCGGTAAAATCGATGCCGTACTCAAAGATCGCACCGGATCGGCCGTCTGCCTGACCTGCGGCAAAAACGGTAAGATGAAGATGCCGCTCAAATCGCTGGCGTGGATACAGGGTTCTTCCGCATACAGCCAAGCTGAAACACCGGCACAAGCCATCCAATCCAATCCTGCCGAACCGTCTGTCCCGCAGACTGAAGAAAAACAGCCTGCTCAAAGCATCCGCCCCGTTCCCATCCTGCCTTCCAATAGAAGGCCTGCTGTCGAATCCGTACCTCAGGCAGAAACAGAAACCCTTGAAAATACTGCTTCTGAAACAATCGACCTGCTATTCTAGACCATTCTTTCCAGCAAAAACAAAATGCCGTCTGAACTGTCTTTCAGACGGCATTTTGGTTCATCTTTCTATCAAAGGAGTCAGCGATCGAGCTGCTCTTTGATGATTTTCAAGTCCGGATAAGACAATACGATGTCGTATTCGCGGCCGTTTTTATAGGCCTCTACTTCCAGCACAGGCTTACCCCAATGGTCATCGGCATCGACATCGTGAACTTGATAACCGCGCTGTTCCAACATTTTCACAGCTTTTACGCGGTTCTGTTCAAAATTGGGATCACTGTAAATCTGACGCTCGGCAGAGTCGCTGGCAAATGCGGTTGCGGCACTCAGGGAAACAACGGCAGCCAATAACAGTTTTTTCATTTTCAGTCCTTTCTTTATCGACTTATTGAACAAGGGGTGTTTTTCAATGCCGCCATTAAAACACAGCAAAATTAGGTTTGAATTAGCAGGAAGTTAAGAAGCGTAAATGCCGTCTGAAAAAAACAGAGCCGTCAAACGGCTCCGTTTTCCTTATGCTTCTTTGGTTTCAGCCACCTTTTGGCGCAGGCGCAGGCTCAATTCACGCAACTGCTTGTCGTCCACGCTGTTGGGCGCGTTGGTCAGCAGGCATTGGGCACGTTGTGTTTTCGGGAAGGCAATCACGTCGCGGATAGATTCGGCACCGGTCATCAGGGTAACCAGACGGTCGAGGCCGAATGCCAAACCGCCGTGAGGAGGTGCACCGAATTTCAGGTTGTCCAAGAGGAAGCCGAATTTCTCTTGTTGCTCTTCAGGACTGATTTTCAGCGCGGCAAACACTTTCTCTTGCACGTCTGCGCGGTGGATACGGATAGAGCCGCCGCCGATTTCCCAGCCGTTCAATACCATATCGTAGGCGCGCGCCAAACAATTTGCAGGATCGGAAACCATCAGGTCTTCATGACCTTCTTTAGGTGCGGTAAACGGATGGTGTACGGCAACGTAGCGGTCGGCTTCTTCGTCGTATTCAAACATTGGGAAGTCGACAACCCACAAAGGTTTCCATTCGTCTGTGAAGTAGCCGTTGTCTTTGCCGTGTTCCAAGCCGACTTTGATACGCAATGCGCCGATGGCTTCGTTCACGACTTTGGCTTTGTCTGCGCCGAAGAAGATAATATCGCCGTTTTGTGCGCCGGTACGCTCGATGATTTCTTTCAGGGCGTTTTCAGACAGGAATTTTACGATTGGAGATTGCAGGCCGCTGTCTTCGCCGTTGGAGAGGTTGCTCACATCGTTCACTTTGATGTACGCCAAACCTTTCGCGCCGTAGATGCCGACAAATTTAGTGTATTCGTCGATTTCTTTGCGGCTGAATTTTGCACCGTTCGGTACGCGCAGAGCGACTACGCGGCCGCCTTTCATGTCGGCTGCGCCACGGAAGACTTTGAATTCTTCCGTTTTCATCAGGTCGGTCAACTCGGTAAATTTCAAGTTGATGCGCATGTCCGGTTTGTCAGAGCCGTAGTAGAACATGGCTTCAGAGTAAGGCATGCGTGGGAAGTTGCCCAAATCCACGTTTAAAGCGTCTTTGAAGACTTGTTTGGCCATGCCTTCGGTGATGTCCATGATTTCATCCTCGTTCAAGAACGAGGTTTCTAAGTCGATTTGAGTAAATTCAGGTTGGCGATCGGCACGCAAGTCTTCGTCACGGAAACATTTGGTGATTTGGTAGTAACGGTCGAAACCAGCAACCATCAACAGTTGTTTGAACAATTGCGGAGATTGCGGCAGAGCGAAGAATTCGCCCGGATGGACGCGGCTCGGCACGAGGTAGTCGCGCGCGCCTTCAGGCGTGGAGCGGGTCAGCATTGGGGTTTCGATGTCGATAAAGCCTTGTGCGTCCAAGTAGCGGCGAACGCCCATAGCAACTTGGTAACGCAGGCGCAGGTTGCGTTGCATGGCAGGACGGCGCAAGTCGATAACGCGGTTGGTCAGGCGAACGTTTTCGCTGATATTTTCATCGTCGATTTGGAACGGAGGCGTAGCGGCAGCGTTCAAGACTTCGATTTCTTTGGCAAGAATCTCGATTTTGCCGGAAATCATTTTGTCGTTGGTCGTACCTTCGGGACGGTTGCGTACGCGGCCGGTAATGCTCAAAACATATTCGTTGCGGGAAGAGTCGGCAGCGGCAAATGCTTCGGGCGTGTCGGGATCAATCACGACTTGGACGATGCCTTCGCGGTCGCGCAGGTCGATAAAAATCACACCGCCGTGGTCACGTCGGCGGTGTACCCAGCCTTTGACGGTAACGGTTTGGTCTAAGTATTGCTCGCTGATCAGGCCGCAATAGTTGGTACGCATAAAATCACCTTTTATTGATTTAAACTGAAAACAGAAAATGCCGTCTGAACGGCGGCTTTATTGTTGTTCGGGCAAATCCGCCTTTTCAGACGGCATAGGTCCTGCCAATGTTTTGACGGGCAGGTCGTCAGGGATGACCATACCCAGCGAAATCACATATTTCAACGCTTCGTCCACGCTCATATCGAGTTCGCGCACATCGCTTTTCTTTACCATAATATAGTAACCGCCGGTCGGATTTGGAGTGGTCGGAACATACACGGAAAGATAATCGCCATCCTGAGGCAATGCGGCCTTAACCGCATTCGACACCTGCCCTGACACGAAAGCAATCGTCCAAATACCGGGCTGGGGAAACGGCACGAGTACCGGTGTTTTAAACGAACGGCTGCTGTCGGAAAGCAGGGACTCGGATACTTTTTTCACACTCGAGTAGATGGATTTCACAACCGGAATCCTACCCAACAAGCTGTCCCACGCGGCAAGAATCTGCCGACCCAATACATTGGCGGCAAATAATCCGGTTACAAACAATACGGCAATGGCAACGATAACGCCCAGCCCAGGGATATTAAACCCCAAAACATATTGCGGCCGCCATTGCTTCGGCAGCAAGTTGACAAGCTGGTCGGACGCGGAAACGATATAGGAAATCACCCAAACCGTTACCGCAATCGGCAGCCAGACCAAAATGCCTGTAATCAGATATTTTTTTAACGCCTTGGCAGCTTTGCCGCCTTCGGCCGCAGATTCCGTCATCTTGCTTGATTCCGACAAAGTCCGTACAAACCGCACATTATACGCGTTTGCCCGGATTCAAACGAATTTTTTATCCCGCCCCGCCAAACCGCCGGCGGCTTCAGACGGCACGGCAACTTGATATACCGTCTGAACACGCGGTTCAGATGCCGTCCCAGTCGTTAAACATCAACCCGATACCGATACCGTTCTGCTTGTGGTTGTAGTCGATCAGGCTTTCGCCGTAACCGTGAAATCCGCGTACCACGCCTTTGAGTTTGCCCTTAATCGGAAACGTGTAGGCGGCTTCAATCGCGCCGTAGCCCGTTTTGGGGTTGTAGCGCAATACGGAATACACATTCTTCCTGTTGCTCAAACGATATTGCAATTTCACATCGCCGTAACCCATATAGTCGGCAATATCGGGATTGTCGTTTTTATCGTCTCCCTGACCGAATGCGCGCACCCACACGCGCGGAATCACCGTCATCCTTCCCCATTCCATGCCTGCCATGGCATAAATCCTGTTCCACGAACGCGATTCGGGACGGCTCTGTCCGTTGGACTGGTGGACAAAACCCGCACCGAGCATACGCAGCCTGCCGCCAAAGGGAAGGTCTGCCTTCACAGGCTGGGTCAGGAAAATTTCAGGTTTGTAATCCGTATTGCGGAACGGCGCGGATTTCCTGCCTTGGTTGTAAATCTGCCAATCGGATTTTTGGGTGTAGCCGAACCACAGATCCGCGCGGGTTTTAAACAAATCTTCGGCAATTTTGCTTTTAAACGAAACCTGCAATTTGGTTTCCGCACGTTTCTGCTGTCCGAATTTTTCCTGCGCAGTCGTACCGCGCGTCGGCGAACCCGGGGCATAGTTGGGCGAACTGTTGTACCAAACCGGCATAAGGTACATCGGATTGTGTTCGCGCACGCCCAACAGCCCGCGCAAATCGTTTTTGTCCAAGTCGTACATCAGGCTCAAAGGCGTATAGATGTCGGCGGTTTCGCCCACACTGTCGGTAGGAAGCGCATCCCCGCCTTTTTCAACAACAATGACCGCCTCGCCCTTATCCAGACTGCTGCGGACGGTTTCCGTCAGATTGAGTACGGTTTTCGACTCCCGCCCTTCCTGCCCTGCCGAAGACGGAAGCTGTGCCGCAAAAATCCTGTCGTAACACGCCAAACGCGTAACATTGTCCGTCAAAGCGGCGCATTGCAGCGCGGTCTCTCCAAAAGCGGATGCCATCGGCAACAGTCCTGTCAAAAGGATATAGCGCATATTCCGTGTATTCATCTCCACCCCCATTGTCAGCATATTGGTTTTCAGACGGCATTTTATAGCGGATTCGGATAAAAAACCGCACCCTTTCCGCCATTTCGGGATTTTGCCCCCACAATGCAAAAACCCCGAAACCGTCAGGCCTCAGGGTTTTTTGCTTATTACATATAAAAAACCGCCTTGGCGGTTTTGCAAAAATCAAGCCAGCGCTTTTACTTTTGCAGACAGACGGCTTTTGTGGCGTGCCGCTTTGTTTTTGTGGAACACACCCTTGTCGGCGATGCGGTCGATGACTTTGACAGACTCTTGGTAAACCGCTTGTGCGGCAGCTTTATCGCCTGCTTCGACTGCTTTCAATACTTTTTTCACTGCGGTGCGGAATGCGGTACGCAGGCTAGCGTTGTGGGCGCGTTGTTTGACGGACTGGCGGGCACGTTTGCGTGCTTGTGCGCTGTTTGCCATATTGGAATCTCCTGGAAGAAAAATAAATTCTGTAAACGCGCAATTTTAAAGGGGGTTTACATTATATGCAAGCCTTTTCTCTCTATCCGCCCGTCGGACACTCTGACAGCGCAGGAAAACGGCAAAATCGGGCAACCGTTTTCCTCCCCTTTTGGAAACAGGATAATTTTTTAGGAAAATCAGTCCAATATCGCTTTGAGTTTGCACAAATTTACTTTACAATGCCCAAACCTTGCGCCGGGGTAACGATGGGGCGCGGGGATTTCTTTTTTTCCAACCTCTTTCATCAGGAATCTGCCCGTATGAAAAAATCCGTATTAGCCGTTTTGGCCGCGCTGTCTCTGGCAGCCTGCGGCGGCAGCGAAAAAAACGCCGTGCAACCTCAAGCAGACGCTGCGTCTGCTGCCAATGCCGAAGCCGCTGCCACCGATACTCTGAACATCTACAACTGGTCGAACTATGTTGACGAGAGTACGGTCGAAGACTTTAAAAAAGCCAACAATCTGAAGCTGACTTACGACTTGTACGAAAACAACGAAACGCTGGAAGCCAAAATGCTGACCGGCAAATCCGGTTACGATTTGGTTGTGCCGGGCATCGCCTTCCTGCCGCGCCAAATTGAGGCGGGCGCGTATCAAAAAGTCAACAAAGACCTGATTCCCAACTATAAAAACATCGATCCCGAACTCTTGAAAATGCTGGAAACCGCCGACCCGGGCAACCAGTATGCCGTCCCCTATTTCTCCGGCGTGAACACGATTGCGATTACGGCGAAGGGCAAAGAGCTTTTGGGCGGCAAGCTGCCCGAAAACGGCTGGGATTTGCTGTTCAAACCCGAATACACCCACAAGCTGAAATCCTGCGGCATCGCCCTGTGGGACACCCCGAGCGAAATGTTCCCGATTTTGCTGAACTACTTGGGCAAAGACCCCAAAGGCTCGAATCCTGAAGATTTGAAGGCGGCGGCGGAAGTGTTGAAGTCTATCCGTCCGGATGTCAAACGTTTCAGCCCGTCCATCATTGACGAGCTGGCGCGCGGCGACATCTGCCTGGCGGCAGGCAACGGCGGCGATTTGAACTTGGCGAAAGCACGTTCCGAAGAAGTGAAAAACAACGTCGGCATCGAAGTGCTGACACCGAAAGGTATGGGCTTCTGGATTGAGTCTTGGCTGATTCCCGCCGATGCGAAAAACGTTGCCAATGCCCACAAATACATCAACTACACGCTCGACCCCGAAATCGCGGCGAAAAACGGCATCGCCGTAACCTTTGCCCCCGCCAGCAAACCGGCGCGCGAAAAAATGCCTGCCGAGCTGGTGAACACCCGTTCCATCTTCCCGAACGAGCAGGATATGAAAGACGGTTTCGTGATGCCGCAAATGAGTACGGATGCGAAAAAACTGTCAGTCAGCCTGTGGCAGAAAATCAAAGTCGGCACCAACTGATTTGAAGCATTAAAATGCCGTCCGAACAATGTTCGGACGGCATTTTATATTGGATTCAAATAGAAAATATTTATACCGTTATGCCGGCGACCAGAATTTCAGGTTGCGGACAGTTGTCAGGAAAAACAAAAAACCTTCCGCCGCCGCGCAGGCGAAAATCCGGTTCGTTGAAATTCGGTTGTTTTAAATAAATCCTCGCAGCTTTGATTTTCTGTTTTTCCGATAACGCCGTAACTTTGAAACGCGAAAGCGGGAATCCGGTCCGTTGGGATTTTGCAACTTCAAATCAATCCGCAAACTGAAATCCCGTCATTCCCACGAAAGTGGGAATCTAGAACACGTCCGCACAGAAACCTACATCCCGTCATTCCCGCGCAGGCGGGAATCTAGAACGTAAAATCTAAAGAAACCGTTTTATCCGATAAGTTTCCGCACCGACAAACTTAGATTCCCGCCTGCGCGGGAATGACGAAATTTCAGCGAGCCGTAGGGTGGGCTGTAGGGTGGGCTTCAGCCCACCAACCCCACCAATTTCACCGCATCAAAGGTTTTTGGGGAATAGGCGTGATTCGGCAGTTTCGGTTTTCGGTGGGATTGGGCAGGATGGATAACATTGACGGAGTTGGAGGGATTGGAGGGGTTGGTGGGCTGAAGCCCACCCTACAGCCAGCCCTACACCTGCCTTGCAGCCTGCCCTATGCCCACGCTGCACATCCTACGCCCGCCTTTTTCGCGGGAATGACGGGTTTCAAGATTACGGTATTGTCGGGGATGATGGGAAACGGTAGGAATTGTGTAAAAAATGCCGTCTGAAGCCTTTCAGACGGCATTTGCGGCGTTTGGACGTTTAAAACTTCATTTCCAAGCTAAATGTGTAGTTGCGGCCGGGGGCGGCATATCGGTTGTAAACGCCGACATTTTTGTGTTGGTTGACTGCGCCGCCGGCAGTTTGCCGCACATTTTCCCAAGTAACATAGCGGTGGTTGAGGAGGTTGTACACGCCCGCACGGAGGGTAAAGTGTTTTTTAATCGTGTAATAACCGGACACATCCACAATATACCAAGGGTGGGTACGGCGCGCGGTGGCTTTTGTATTGCGGCTGTTGCCGTTGAGCAAAGCCCGGCTGCCCAACAACTCTGTGATTTCCTTGGCTTTGGAATAAGTCAGCATACCGTTCACACCCCATTTGCCTTCCGGTTGGTCATAGCCCAAGCCGACGACATAGCGCGAGGGTTGGATGGCATCAAACAGGTGTGATTGAATATCGGTGCGGTCTGCGCGTTTTTTGATGTCGCGGACACGGACACGATTATAGGCAAATGTAGAATACCAACCTTCGGGCAATTTATCCCATACGCCGTTCCAATCGATTTTGCCCAAAATATTGATGCCGGTAATCCGCGCGCTTTGGGCATTGAGGTAAGCCGGGTCGCCTTTGGCTTCTTCTTTGCCGTTTTTAATTTGCGCTTCATAACCCCGGACAATCAAATCGCGGTAGGCATTGTTGAACCAACTTGCCTCCAAGTTGCCGAAATCGCCTTTAAACACGATGCCGACTTCTTTGTTGAACGATTTTTCCGGATCGATTTTGACGGCTTTTATTTTATCGCCCGACCGCCAGCCGTACATTTCCGAAAACGAGGGCAGGCGGAAGCCGGTTGAAGTGCGGTAAGTCAAATCCAGCCAGTCGACAGGTTTGAGGACGATGCCTGCGTTCCAGGACAGGGTGCGGTGCGTGCCGGTGGAAACGCTGCCGTCGTCCGAATGCGTGCTGCGGTAGTCGTAGCGCAACCCCGCGCCGACATCCGCCCACCTGCCCAAACGGACATTGTCCCGAACTGCCGCGTAATAGCTTTTGCCGTTGATGCTGCGCGGCGTGCAGTCCGTATAAGTATTATTGCCCAAGCGGCAGATTTGCCCCGTAACCACATTTCCCCCGCCTATGCTGACCCAATAGGGTTTGTCTTGGCTGCCGTTGGGGCTAATGTTTTGATTGCCGTTTTGAGTGGGTATTTTCGACGAATAGGCGCGGTTGGCATTTTGATAATAATAATCCTGATGGCGGAGGTCGGAACCAAAACGGTCAAAACCGAGGTTGACGCTCAGGTTGTGGCGGATTTTGGCGGTATCGAAGGATTTTTTGAATGCCGCCTGCAAGAGCCTGTGGCTTTCCCCGTAAATCACGCGATCGGATTTGTAATAGGAAAACGGCTTGTCGGCACTCGGACGGCAATATTTGTCCGAACCGTCGGCAGAACAGTGCGTCTGCTGAAAATGATTATCCAAACCGATACCCTGCCGGTCGTAAGAGAGGCGGGCATAATCCGCCCAAGTGTCTTTATCGGCATTGGTATAGACATATTCCAAACCGTAGCGGCTTTTGGTGTGCGTCTCGTCGTAAAACACGCCCGTACCGTATTCCGCGCCCACCAGCGCACCGTTTTCGCCGTTGGTAAACAGTCCGCCGTATTTGTGGTTGCCCGCATATTTGCCGTTGCCGGACAAAGAACCCGCCTGTTTTTTATTTTCATCAAAAACCGCCTTGGTCAGGAATGCCGGAACCGTCATATCGCGCGTGTCGAAAGTTTGTTGCGTGTGTTCGAGTATGCCGCCGATGTAGTGCCGTTTGTTTTCAAAACGAAAACCCGGGCGGAACAGCCACGACCGGCTTTCGTATGAAAGCGGATCGGCAAGGAAGCGGTTGGGACCCGTGTAGTCTCGGGTAGAAACCGTTTGACGTTCGTCTTTGCCGACAACATCTTTTTTCGGATTCGCTTTACACGTTTCATAACTCCCGCTTTCGCATTCTTCTTCAACGATGAAATTTGCGTACTGATTGGTATCCTCAACCGGCACCAGCCTGTTAAAGCTCTGAACGCCGCGTCCGGCGGCTTCGTGGGCGCGGATTTCCCCCGCGCGCCGACCCGTGTGGATCAGCAAAGCCTCCGCACCGCCGATGCGCCCCGCCAGCGCGATGGATTGGGTAAGCCCCCGGTTTTTGCCGGAATAGGCGGTTTTACTCTGAATGCCCCACTGCCTGCCTTCCCCGATAACATCGTCGGCGGTTTTGGTTTGAAATGCGACCGAACCCGCCAATGCGCCGCTGCCTTGTTCGACCGAGTTTGAGCCTTTGCTGATTTCGACAGCCTTGACGTTTTCATACTCGATTTCATTGATTGCGCCGCTGCTGCCCGCCGTCCTCGTCCCGCCCAATGCCGCCTGCGCGGTGTAGGACTGTATTTGCGCCAAGCCGTCTACCGTCAAGGAAACGCGGTTTTTGTCCATACCGCGTATCGAATAGCCCGAGCTTGCGCCGCGCCCCTGTTCGACGACGGCGATGCCGGGGTCGTAGCGAGTCAGGTCGCGGATATCGAGTACCTGTTCCTTGCTGAGGGTGTCGGCGGTTTTGACCAATTTGCCCAAACCGGTTACTTCGTTATCGCGGCGGGTTTTCTGTTTTTTGGCTTTTACCTGTATGGTATCCAACTGTTTTTCCTGTGCTTGTCCGGCTTGCACATTTTCTGCATAAACGGGCAGCGCGGTCATCAGCGACAGGCATAAAATATTTAATCGGAACAAATATTGCTGTTGCATAGTGTTTCCCTACTCTTCGCTTTCAGACGGCATCGGAAGGAACGATGCCGTCTGAAGCCTTATTCTCGATTGTTCGGCAGCCGTGCTTATTGCACAAGCTGTTGGCGTTTCGCACCGAATACCACGGTCGCGCTGTTGGCGGCTGACGTACCTGACCCCGAAGCGGACGGCTGCGCCTGACTGTCGCCCGGATAGGCAAACCATCCGCCCAACTCTTCGGCTTTGGGCCCGTAAAAACCGCCCTGCACCTTGGCATCTGTGATATATGCCTTAGGCGTGCGGGTGGTATTGCTTTGATCGAGATCAAAGCCTGAGTCAGCAGTTTTTGCCGTACCGGAAAAACCGTTGTCCTGAATCGTTCCCTCAATGGTAAAGGTTGCCGCCTGCCTGTTTTCAGCGGTTAACGTGCCGGTAATTTTTTTCTCGCCAAAATTCACGGTAAAGTCCGCCTTGTTGCCTCCCTCTTTATCTGAAGCATTGCCGCTCCAGCTTGTGTCGTTGGCAATATGCCCGTACCAAGTGCCTCGATATTTGGCGTTTGCCTCTGTCCTTGCCGCCATATCAGATACCGGTGTGCGCTCGCCTTGAAGGAACATACTCTGCGCGCCCGTTTGGGCGGCGGTTGGGCTGCCGTTGCCACCTTCCCCCGTATTGCCGGCAGTTTTGCGCGTCAGCAACCCGTATTTCAGATAATTGAGGTTGGAACAGCAGACTTCGACTTCATAGGTTTTTGTTTTGCCATTGGTATCACCTGCCGTATTTGAAGCGGCTTGATCGCCATTCGCCGCCGTACCTGCTTGGGTGTCTTTTTCATCGCTTTTCGGCGTGTGGGCAAATTTGCGGGTAAAGGCTGTTCCGCCGTTTGTACCTTGATTGGTATTCCCACTTTCGGAAGCCTCGGGCAGGAGCGGAATCATAATGCCGTCGACAACCAGTTGGGCGGCGTTGCTGAAGTTGTCGAGATTTTTGATTGCTGTGCCGCCGTGCGTCAGCTCGACCGCATCCAAAACCGTGGTCAGCTTACTGTTTTCAGACGGCATAGCCGCCGCACCGCCCGATGCTGCCGCACCTGCGCCGCCTGAAGCCGCCGCAGTATTGCCATTTGCAGTGTTGTCTTTGGTTTTCGCGCTGCCGACAACCGCAACTTTTTTATCGTCGCTCAAAAAGCGGAAACCCAATTCCTCACCCTTCGGGCCGAAAAAGCCGCCACTCAAAGAAGACGAGTCGGAAACAAAGGGATGTTCCTTGGTTTCGCTGTTTTGGGGTTTGTCGGTTGCCGTTGCCTTGCCGTTGAAGCGGTTGCCTGTTACTTGAGCCTCAAGGCTGTAATATTGCGTGGTATGTTTGTCGCCAGTAGTAGCGTTTGTAACTTTATCATTGCGTATCAGTTTGCCCGTCAATTTCTTATTGTCGAAATCCACTTCTAAATTTGAGGTAAAACCATAACCCTCTTGACCATCTTTCAGCATGGATTCGTTTTTATTAGAATATTGTTCATCATCATCGCCCGAAAATCCGCTATACCTGTCGCCTTGTTTTTTCGAAGGCTGGATAATATCGCGAAAATTTTGGGATTTTTTGACATCGGTCGCAAAATGCCACACACCTTTATAGGTAACTGTTCCAGAAGCGGGAAGTTGTCGGGAAGGTTCTTTGCCGTGATAAAAGATATAGCCGTCGTCGCCGTTCTTTGCACCCTTAATTGAGCTGTTTTCTCTTATGATTTCGTTTCTAGCATGTTTATAAAACCAGCCGGAATAAACATATTTGAAATCTTTATAATTTGTTACTTCGTTTTTTGGCAGGTTTGCACCGTTGCCAGTGTTGCCGTTTTGATGGTTTGATTGCGTGAGATAGGGGGAAGAATAAATATTGCTGTCGCTGCCTGTTTCTACTTTATCAATAACTGATTTCTGTCGCTCGGGTAAGTTTTTAGGGTCACTTGGTAATCCCGTCGCCTCCCAATCATTTTCAGAAAGTTTTTTCTCATCTTCTTTAGGATTTGCCTGCGGATACCAATTCCGCCGCTTGAAGCGCATTGCAAAACCGTATCCGCCTTGGTCTTTTTGGGCTTGCGGTTTTTCGGAAGAAACATCTTGATACTTTGGCGCGGGACGCGGGGCTTCGGTATCGACAGAATCAAGATCGAAACTGCCGCCGCCTCCGCCTAGACAAGCACTCAACAAAAACACCGGCAGCACCATAGCAGCCTGATTCACCAATGGATTGTTCATATAAACCTAATTCAATTAAAGAATGATAAAGATTATTATTTTATTTATTTTTAACAAATTTGCAAATGCTTTTTTATTTTTTTTTAGGGAATACACCAAAATCCCGTCATTCCCACGCAT
>NZ_CAUIXH010000007.1:0-92270 GCF_962707005.1 Neisseria basseii
CGGGTTCTTTGACGGTTCAGGTATTGTTCGATCGGCTGCCAATCAATCACTTGATCCAACTTCAATAGTGGGAAGCGGTCGATGTGTTTGGCAATCATGGCTTGTGCGGTTTGCTGGAAGAAGGTGCTCATGAGAAATCCCCTAAACGTCTTGGTGGGAATTTAGGGGATTTTGGGGAATTTTGTAAAGGTCTCAGGCTTTCTCTTTTTTACCAATATTTAATCGGCGGCAATCTCAGGCTTTGGCAAAAACGCTTTTGGGAACATACTATCCGCGATGAGGCCGATTTTGCCTGCCATTTTGATTATCTGCATTTCAATCCGGTCAAACATGGCTATGTAGGACAAATTTCCGATTGGCGGTTTTCTACGTTTAACCGTTATGTCAAACAGGGTATTTATCCGCATAATTGGAGTGGCGGCAATGCAGACTTTTCTATTGAATACGATTAAAGTAATGTCGGATTCAAGAATCCGACATACGGAAGACTAAAGATTTTATGTGTGTTACGGCTTGCTGTAAATTTTGATAGAGATTACTTTTTAACTGGAAGCAAGCTGTATCCTTACCTACTGCGTGTATGGCTGCACCAGACCCCCCGCCTGCGGGCGGCACAAACTTTAAAACCGATGTGCAGGTTAAAACCTACAAGGATGCGTGCGGTACGCAGGCGTTTTTGCCGTTCAAACCATTATTTTAAACCTTGTATCGAAACATCACTCGCTGCTTTATCTTGAAAAAATGCCGTCTGTAAGCAAACGTGCTTCAGACGGCATTCTTTATCCGGCGGTTTGTTATCCGATCCGTTTGAATACCAAGTCCCAAACGCCGTGTCCGAGGCGTTTGCCGCGCGCTTCGAATTTGGTTTCGGGGCGGTAGTCCGGGGTGGGGGCGTAGTCTGCAACTGTATTTTGCAGGCTGTCGAAGCTACTGAGGACTTCAAGCATCTGCTGTGCATATTCTTCCCAGTCTGTCGCAAGGTGGATATAGCTGCCGGTTTTGAGTTTGGGTAGCAGTTTGGCGATGAAGGGGGCTTGTATCAGACGGCGTTTGTGGTGGCGTTTTTTGTGCCACGGGTCGGGGAAGAATATGTGGATGCCGTCGAGCGAGCCGTCTTGCAGCATATTTTCGACGACTTCTACGGCATCGTGCCGCATCACGCGGATGTTTTCCAAATGATTTTCGTCTATGAGTTTGAGCAGGTTGCCTACGCCGGGACCGTGTACGTCGATGGCGAGGAAGTCGGTTTCGGGCAGGCGGCGGGCGATTTCTGCGGTTGCCGTCCCCATACCGAAGCCTATTTCGAGGATTTTGGGTCGGCTGCTTCCGAAACGGGCATTAAAATCGGTCGGTGTTGCTTGGTAGCCGATGCCGAAGTGGTCCCATAAGGTATCGATGGCGCGTTGCTGCGCGGCGGTCATATGGCTTTGGCGGAGGACGAAGCTGCGGATGCTGCGGGGGTGTCCGGCTTGACGGTCGTTTGGTGTTTGGTTTTCGGCGGTGTCTGTCATAATGCTTCCGTGCGCTTGTGCAATCAGGATGCCGTCTGAATGTGAAATGTCTGTTCGGACGGCGGGAAGGGAAAGGGGCGATTATACCTGTTTCGTTTTTGCGGGGTAAATGTACCGGTGTTCAGACGGCATTTTGCCACTGTTGCAGCAGTTCTTGCAGGACGCTTTTTTGCCCGTATCCGTTGTTTATGGCTTCTTGCAGGTAGCGGCAGGCTTTTTCTTTGTCCGGTCCTACACCGTGTCCGCTGTAATGGATGCAGGCGAGGTTGTAGAACGCCATACTGTCTTTTTGCGCGGCGGCTTGTTCAAACCATTTGCGGGCTTTGCCGTAGTCGGCGGCTATGCCCTGTCCGAAGTAGTACATACTGCCCAGATTAGTTTGGGCTTTGCTGTGGCCGAGTTCTGCGGCTTCTGTGTAGAGTTTGAGCGCGGCCGCGTATTCGGGCGCGCATTGTAATCCGTAATGCAGGGCTTGGGCTTTTTGATAAAGCTGTTCTGCCCTTTGCCGCCTGATGGCGGAATCTTTGATGCCGCCGTATTGGTCGGGATGGTTTAACGCGCTGTCGGATATGAGTTTCTGATAGGCGGAAAGGCTGCCGGCTTCGGCTGCCTGCCGGTAATAATGCCGGGCTTTTTCCGTATCGGGGGCTGTGCCTAAACCGTAGCGGCAGATGTCGCCCAGTATCCGCAAACCTTCGGGATGGCGTTCGGCGGCGGCTGCCTCGGCATGATGCAGGGCAAGTTTGTGGTTTCTTTCCTGATATTTGCCTTGCAGGTAGATGTCGGCCAGTGCGGCATGGGCATCGGGGTCATTTTCCTGTGCCGCCTGTTGGAACCGGTAAACGGCTTCGTCGGGGGCGGCAGGCAGGATGAGTTCGGCAAGCGGGGTGCAGGCGGGAATGTATCCTTGTTGTGCGGCGGCGCGCAAATGATTGACGGCCTGTGCCGTGTCAGTTTGCGTCCCTTGTCCGAAACGATATTGCAGCCCGAGTTGCCAATGTGCTTCCGGCAAGCCTTGTGCCGCCGCTTTTCGGTAGAGCAGGTGCGCCGTTTCAAAATCCGGCGGTGTGCCGTACCGGCAGTATTGGGCGAGCAGGTATTGCCCGTGGGGATTGTTGTTTTTTGCGCTTGTTTTTGCCCATTCCAAGGCTTCTTCAAAATGTCGGGACGCATACAGCAGGTACATCAGGCGGACTTGTGCTTCAGGCAGCTCTTCCTCTGCCAGAGGTCTGTAAAGCGATATCAGGGTTTCTGGGGGCGCACCTTCCAATTCTTGGATATATGCCAGATTGTAACGCGCGTAGGGATGCCCCTGTTCGGCTGCGATGCGGAGCATTTCCATACCTTGTTCGCGGTCTTGGTAGGGGCTGTCCGCGTCCATCAGGTGTTTTGCCAACTCGAATGCAGCGGCGGGATGACCTGCCGAGGCCGCTTCTGTCAGCAGTCGGCGGACTTCGGCAAAGTTATATTGTTTTTGAGACAGGCGTTCCAAGGCCTGTCGATAGGTTAAGTCGGGATTGTTCATATCAGATCGTTTTCCGTTTTGTCGAATCATCGTTATTTGTTATGAAGTTAGGTTTATATCGGCACGCCGGTCTGCTGTATCATATTTTCACAGACGGTTTTTGCTTTGACGGCATACTAATGCAGATGATTATAAATGGTTTCCGCCAATGCCTTGCTGATGCCTTCCACTTTTTCCAAGTCCTCGCGGCTGGCTGCAATCACGCCGCGCAGGCCGCCGAAGCGGGTAAGCAGGGCTTGGCGGCGTTTGCTGCCGATACCGGGGATGTCGCTTAAGGAGGAGGTAACGCGTGCTTTGTCGCGTTTTTTGCGGTGGCCGGTAATGGCAAAGCGGTGCGATTCGTCGCGTACGGTTTGCAATAGATGCAAGGCGGGGCTGTTTGGCGGCAGGCGGAAGGTTTCGCCGGTAAAAGGCAGTATGAGTTCCTCCATACCGGCTTTGCGCTCCGGGCCTTTGGCAATGCCGACCAAAGGGATGTGCAGCCCGAGTTCCTCCCATACGGATACGGCGATGCCGATTTGTCCTTTGCCGCCGTCAATCAACACGGCATCGGGCCATTTTACGGTCTCGCTGTTGGCTTCGGCTTCCTGCATTTTGCCGTAACGGCGCGTCAACACTTCACGCATGGCGGCGTAGTCGTCGCCGTGTTTGGCGGTCGTGATGTTGTAGCGGCGGTATTGCGAAGGCTGGATGTTTTGTTCGTCGTACACGACGCAGGAAGCGATGGTGGCTTCGCCTTGGGTGTGGCTGATGTCGAAGCATTCGAGGCGGTTGAGGCCGTCTGAATCCATGCCGAGGATTTTGGCGAGTTCGTCGATTCGGTGTTGCTGGCTGCTTTGTTGCAGGCGGCGTTGGGCAATCGCCATTTGTGCATTTTGTTCCGCCATTTTCAGCCAGACTTTGCGTTCGCCTATGGTTTTGGTTACGAACTGCATTTGTTTGCCGTGTTCGCCCTCTAGGGCTTCTTTCAATGCGTCGGGGACAGGGAAGTTACTGATGATGATGTCGGGTTTGCTTTTGCCCAGATAGTGTTGGGAGACAAAGGCTTCGGCGTAATCTTGCCCGTTTGGTTCGGGATCGTTTTTGGTGTCGGGGAAAAAGCTTTTGTCACCGACGTGCCGCCCGCCGCGTATGCTGACCCAGTGTACGCAGACGATGCCGTCTGAAACCGCCAGCGCGAGCAGGTCGATATCGTTGGGGTTGTTTGGGTTTTTGCTGTCGATGAACTGGTTGCTCTGCATGATGCCGAGTGCTTGGATTTGGTCGCGGTAACGGGCGGCTTCTTCAAATTGCAGGTTGGCGGCGGCAGTTTGCATTTTGTGTTGCAGGGTGCGCGTCAGTTCGTCGGTTTTGCCGTTGAGGAAAGTGGCGGCTTGGCGCACGCTGTCGCGGTAGTCTTCTTCGCTGATGTGTCCGACACAAGGCGCGGTGCAGCGTTTGATTTGGTACAGCAGGCAAGGGCGGTCTCGGTGTTCGAACACGCTGTCTTCGCAGGTACGCAGCATAAAGACTTTTTGCAACACCTGAATGCTGTCGCGCACGGCATTGCTGTTCGGATACGGGCCGAAGTATTGGTTGGGCTTTTTCAGCGCGCCCCGGTAATACGCCATTTGCGGATATTGATGGCCGCTGAGCATCAGATAAGGATAGCTTTTGTCATCGCGGAAAAGGATATTGTATTTCGGCGACAAGGCTTTGATGAGGTTGTTTTCGAGAATCAGGGCTTCGGCTTCGGAACGTGTGATGGTGGTTTCGATATGGCGAACCTGTTTCACCATCAATGCGATGCGCGGCGAATGGTCGTTTTTTTGGAAATACCCGGACACGCGCCGCTTGAGGTTGACCGCTTTGCCGACGTATAAGACTTTGCCGCCTTCGTCAAAAAAACGGTACACGCCCGGCAGCTTGGGCAGGTTTTTGAGGAAGAGCGGGATGTCGAATTGTTCCGGAGGACGGTTTTCTGTATTCATATCAATCATTTGAAAAACGGCTTCAGACGGCATATCGGCAGCGGCAGCCTTATCCGTTCGGAAAAGCTGTCGGGCGATTATATGCGGTCAATCGATTTTTACCCGTTTCAGGCGCAGGGCATTGCCCAATACCGAAACCGAGCTTGCCGCCATTGCCGCGCCTGCGATGACAGGGTTTAAAAAACCGAGCGCGGCAAGCGGAATGCCCAAAATATTGTAGAAAAAGGCGAAAAACAGGTTTTGCTTGATGTTTTTCAACGTCGCCCGCGATACCGACAGCGCATCGGCGAGCTGATTAACCGAATGCTGCATCAGCGTAGCGGATGCGGTGTGTTCGGCAACGTCCGCGCCGCCTTTCATCGCGAAGCTGACGTTGGCGGCGGCGAGTGCGGGCGCGTCGTTGATGCCGTCGCCGACCATCGCCACGGTTTTGCCGGCAGCTTTGAGTTTCTGCACTTCGGCGGCTTTGTCGCGCGGACTCATATTGCCGAAAGCGTGGGCGATGCTCAGTTGTTTGGCGACGTATTCGACCGTGCCTTGGTTGTCGCCGCTCATGATGTAAACGTCGATGCCGTGTTTTTTCAGACGGCCTATGGCTTCGGCGGTATCGGCTTTCAACGCGTCGGCAAGTGCGAATGCGCCGATGGGTTTGCCGTTTACAGATATGGCAACCACACTGGCGATTTCCCAAACGCCGTCTGAAAACTTCGGCAAGGTCAGTTCGGCAAATTCGGCTTTGCCCGCTTTCACCAATCCCGCGCCTTCCACTTCGGCGGCAATGCCTGCGCCGACAAAGGTTTGCGCGTTTTGTGCGGCGGGGATTTCCAAGCCGCGCGCTTGGGCTGCAGAAACGATGGCGCGGGCGAGCGGGTGGGCGGCGTTTTGTTCGACAGCGGCGGCGATGCGGTACAAATCGTCTTCGTCAAAGCCGCTGTCGGGAACGCAGTAAACGGCAGCAACCTGCGGCCTACCTTCGGTCAGCGTGCCGGTTTTGTCCAACACGACGGCATCGACGTGGGCGGCTTCTTCCATCGCCGCCGCGTCTTTAAACCAAATGCCGTGTTTCACCGCCTTGCCCATGCCGACCATAATCGCGGCGGGCGTTGCCAGACCGAGTGCGCACGGACAGGCAATCACCAAAACAGCAACGGCGTGCATCAGTGCCACCGTCCAATCACCTTTCACCAGCCAAGTGGCGATAAAAGTCAGAAGCGCAATGCCCACAACAGTTGGCACAAATACCGCCGCCGCCTTATCTGCCACGCGTGCAATCGGCGCTTTGCTGCCTTGTGCTTCAGAGAGCGCGTTCATCATATCGCCGAGCAGGGTTTGGCTGCCGAGCTGCGTAGCGCGGTACACCACGCTGCCTTCAGTCATCAGCGCGCCCGCCAACACTTTGCCACCCGCCTTTTTCTCTTCGGGATTGGATTCGCCGGTAAGATGGCTCTCGTCCGCCCAACCGCTGCCGCTTTCAATGATGCCGTCTGCGGCAATGCGTTCGCCGTGGTTGGCGCGGATAAGGTCGCCGATTTGCACTTGGTCGATGGGTAGCTGCCGCCATTCGCCTTCGCGCTGCACATTGACTTGGGTGGGCGTAAGTTTCAGCAGCAAGCCCAAGCTGTTCAGGCTGGATTTTTTGGTACGGTGTTCCAAAAACTTACCCAGCGACACAAACCCAATCACCATTACGCCCACTTCAAAATACACATGCGCCATGCCGTGCGCCGCATGCGGACTGAAAAACAGCATATAGACGGAATACAGATAAATCGAGACCGTGCCGATGGTAACGAGCACGTCCATATTCGCCAGTCCGCCTTTAATGCTCGCCCACGCGCTTTTGTAAAACGGGATTGCCAGCCAAAGCTGTACCACGCTTGCCAATGCAAACTGCAACAAGGGCGACAACATCCAATCGTGCCGTGTCCAATTCAGCCCTTTTAGCATCATCCCTACCATACCGATAAGGAAGGGGATATTGATGGCCAGCAAAAGCCACAACCTCCAGCCGATATGGTGTTCTGCTTCGGGTTGCGGCAATGTATCTTCCGTCTTTTCCTTCGCGCCGTAACCGGTTTTCTCAATGATTTTGGCAATGTCGGCTACTGAGGTTTTGCTGTCGTCAAACGTAACCTGAGCTTCCTCGCTGGCGAAGTTCACCCCCGCCGATTCGACAAAATCTTTTTTGTTCAACACTTTTTCAATGCGCGAAGCACATGCCTGACAGGTCATGCCTTCGATTTGGAAACGGATTTTTTGTTGCATAAGCGTGATTCCTGCTTTGATATTCAGACGGCAGTCAAGGCTGCGGGATGCCGTCTGAACGCCGGTATGGTCAAAATTTCTCAAACGCGCCGATAATTCGAGTAGAATCCGAAAACTTGACACAGCAAAGGAAAAACAATGTCCCAACACCGCAAACTGATTATTTTGGGTTCCGGCCCCGCCGGATACACCGCCGCCGTCTATGCCGCGCGCGCCAATTTAAACCCCGTCATTATTACAGGTATCGCACAAGGCGGGCAACTGATGACAACGACCGAAGTGGACAACTGGCCTGCCGATGCCGACGGCGTGCAAGGGCCGGAATTGATGGCGCGGTTTCTCGCCCACGCCGAACGTTTCGGAACAGAAATCATTTTTGACCAAATCAACGCCGTCGATCTGCAAAAACGCCCATTCACACTCAAAGGCGATATGGGCGAATATACTTGCGACGCACTGATTGTCGCAACAGGCGCGTCCGCCAAATACCTTGGTTTGCCGAGTGAGGAAGCGTTTGCAGGGAAAGGCGTTTCCGCTTGTGCCACCTGCGACGGTTTCTTCTACAAAAACCAAGATGTTGCCGTAGTCGGCGGCGGCAATACGGCAGTTGAGGAAGCACTCTACCTTGCCAATATCGCCAAAACCGTTACGCTGATTCACCGCCGCAGCGAGTTCCGTGCCGAAAAAATCATGATCGACAAACTGATGAAACACGTAGAAGAGGGCAAAATCATCCTCAAGCTGGAAAGCAATCTGCAAGAAATCTTGGGCGACGATCGGGGCGTAAACGGCGCATTATTAAAAAACAACGACGGTTCTGAGCAACAAATTGCCGTCAGCGGCATCTTTATCGCCATCGGGCACAAGCCGAATACCGATATTTTCAAAGGGCAGTTGGAAATGGACGAAGCCGGCTACCTGAAAACAAAAGGTGGTACGGCGGACAATGTCGGTGCAACCAATATCGAAGGCGTATGGGCGGCGGGCGACGTAAAAGACCATACCTACCGTCAGGCAATTACCAGCGCGGCTTCCGGCTGTCAGGCGGCTTTGGATGCGGAACGCTGGCTGGGCAGTCAAAACATTTGAATGCCGTCTGAAACCGAAATTTTCGGCGGAATGCAAGTTTTTCGCACCAAATCCTTGATTCCGTCGGCAAACCCCAATATAATGCCCGTACTTTGAACCTTGCCTTCTGCTTTCGCATGGCGGAAGGCTGTTTTTACCATCCATAAGGAGATAACATGCGTCATTACGAGATCGTGTTTATCGTTCATCCTGATCAAAGCGAGCAAGTGCCCGCTATGGTTGAACGTTACAAAACCATGATTACCGAGGCAAACGGTAAGATTCACCGTCTGGAAGATTGGGGTCGCCGCCAACTGGCTTACCCGATTAACAAAATCCATAAAGCACATTATGTTTTGATGAACATTGAAACCACTCCCGAAGTGGTCGAAGAGTTGGAAACCGCGTTCCGTTTCAATGATGCGGTATTGCGTCATCTGACCATCAAAACCAAACACGCCGTTACCGAAGCATCCCCTATGTTGGGTGGTGAAAAGGCTAAGAACCTGCTGAGCGGTGCGTCTGAAGAAGCGGCTGCCCAATAATTGGGATTCACTAATCTTGTTTCGCTTGCCGCGTTAATTGAAAAGGTTTTCCCTATTCGATATACGCCTGCCGGAATCTCTGTCTTAGATATTATCTTAAAGCATGAATCATGGCAGAAAGAAAATGGACAGCAATGTCTTGTCCAATTGGAAATTCCGGCACGGATTTTAGGCAGGCAGGCGGAAGAGTGGCAGCATCGGCAAGGTGTATATGTTCACGTCGAAGGTTTTTTAGCTCAAAAAAGCAGACGTTCCCTGATGCCGATGCTCAGGATACAAAATATTCAAGAATATAAAGGTTAAACGACAATGGCTCGTCAATCATTCAAACGTAGAAAATTCTGCCGTTTCACGGCTGAAAAAATCCAAGAAGTCGATTACAAACAAGTTGATTTGCTGAAAGACTTTATCTCTGAAAACGGTAAAATCATTCCTGCACGCATCACAGGAACGAAGGCATTCTACCAACGCCAATTGGCTGTTGCCGTAAAACGCGCGCGCTTCTTGGCACTCCTGCCTTATACCGACCAACACAAATAATTTTGGAGTTTAAATCATGCAAATTATTCTGTTAGAAAAAATCGGCGGTTTGGGTAATTTGGGCGACATCGTTACCGTAAAAAACGGTTATGCCCGCAACTTTTTGATTCCTGCTGGTAAGGCAAAACGTGCTACTGAAGCAAACATGAAAGAGTTTGAAGCACGCCGCGCAGAACTAGAAGCCAAACAGGCTGAAATTTTGGCAGATGCCCAAGCCCGTCAGGAAAAATTGGATGGTCAAACCATTATCGTTGCCCAAAAAGCCGGTGTGGACGGCCGCCTGTTTGGTTCAGTTACCAATGCTGACATTGCAGCTGCAATCGTTGCTGCCGGTATCGAAGCTGTGAAAGCAAATGTACGCCTGCCAAACGGTCCTCTGAAAGCCGTTGGCGAGTATGAAGTAGAAGTTGCTTTGCACACTGATGCCGTTGCTAAAATTACCATTGCCGTCGTTGCTGCAGCTGAGTAATTAAAATTATCAGAATGCCGTCTGAAACCCTGCCGATTATCGGAATATGGTTTCAGACGGCATTTGTTTTGTTTTCCGTATATTCTGCAAAGGTCTCGGTCAGGTTGTCTGTCCTCTTGTCGGAACAGGAGGCAGGGCAGCTTTGTCCTGATTAATTGCTTGTGCAAACGGTAAGAAGGTTTTTAAAGCAGGTTGTACAGCATTTTTCCGGCAATCAAAAGCAACATAATACCGAAGGATTTTTTGAGTTTGGCAGAAGAAAGTTTGTGGGCGGTTTTGACACCGAGCGGGGCAAAGGTAATGGTTGCCGCGCTGAGGACGGCGACGGCGGGCAGGTAAAGGAATCCCAGCGACCCTTCGGGTAATCCTGCAATATTCAGACCGTTGACCAGATACGATATTGCGCCGGAGAGTGCAATCGGCCAGGCAAGGCCGGATGATGTGCCGATGGCTTTATGGGTAGGGAAGCCGCAGTGGATTAAGAAGGGGACGGAAAGTGAACCGCCGCCTATGCCGACCCAGCTCGACATTGCGCCGAACAGTGTGGAAACCGCAATCAGCCCGGGCAGCTTGGGCAGCGGGCGTGATGCCGTCTGAGGGCCGGTATGCAGTGTTTTGAATGCGACGGCGGTTAAAAACAGGATGAAGAAAATTTGAAGCCCGAACGCGGGGATATATTTTGCGGAGAGTGCGCCCGCGAATACGCCGAATATCATACCCGGCATCATCGCAAATACGGTTTTCCAGTCGACCGTCCGTTTTTTGTGCTGCCCCAACATACTGGAAAAGGCGGTGAAGACCATGACGGCGAAGGATGTGCCGACGGCGAGGTGTTGTGCGTAAGGATGTTGTGCCAAACCCTGCAAATCAAGCACCCATAAAACGACAGGGACAATCAGCGTGCCGCCGCCTACACCGAACAGGCCGGCGATAAAACCTGCCGCACTGCCTACGGCAAGCAGGATTAAGATAATGTCCCAATGCCACATTTAATCCGCCTTTCTATATTTTTTCCAAAATCGGCGTGCCGCCATAATGTAGCCGGACAGGCTGTATCCGAGAAAGAACAGGAAGAGGACGAGCGACGGTTCCCAAGTGACCAGAAGCAGCAGTAAGACGGCAAGCAGCATTCCGACAAAGGGGACTTGTCTGCGGATGTTGATTTCTTTAAAACTCCAAAAAGGGATTTGGACAATCATCGACAGGCCGGCAAACAGTGTGATGCCCAATGCCCACCAGTGGACGGCGGGGAATTTTTCGACGCTGTGGTTGACCCAAATCAGCCCGACAATCAGCGCGGCGGCAGTCGGACTGGGCACGCCGATAAACCAGCGTTTGTCCACCTTGCCGATGAGCGTGTTGAACAGCGCGAGGCGCAGGGCGGCGCAGGCGCAGTAGATGAAGGCGACGGAATAACCGATTTTGCCGAACTGCCAAAGCTGCCATTTGTAGGCAATCAGAGCGGGGGCAACGCCGAAGCTGACCATGTCGGCAAGGCTGTCGAGCTGCTCCCCGAACGCGCTTTGGCTGTTGGTCAGCCGCGCCACGCGCCCGTCCATACCGTCCAGCAGCATGGAGATGAATACCGCGATGGCAGCGGTTTCATAACGTCCGTGCATGGATTGGGTGATTGCGTAAAACGCGGAAAACAGCGCGGCGATGGTAAAGGAGTTAGGTAGCAGGTAAATACTGTTTTGACGCAGAGAGCGTTGCGGGGTGTTTGGCGGGATTTCCATAGTTGAAGTGTCTCACGGACGTGGAGAATTGATGTTCGGATTATAACGCAAACGCTTATCGAACAATACGCCCTTTAGGATGAAGCCCTCGGAGGCGGTTTGTTTTTCTGATGGAGGATGCTTTGCGGGGCGGTTTGACTCTGCCTGCCGCCGGGTGTGTTGTTTCAGATTTTTGCCGGATGGATATTGTTGCTGGGCATTTCTGGGCTTGCCGGAAGGTATCGGGGGGAGGGCATCGGAATATGCGGCGCGTCGTTCAAACCGGGGCGGCGTTTCCCTATTTTCGGGGAGTTTGCAGGTTTCAACAAATTGAAAGATATTTTTTGCATTTCTGACCGTATGCTGATTTTGAAGCGGGATAAATTGTAGGACAAGGTTTTTCGCCCGCTGCAAGGTTTGCCTGCAATGCCGTCTGAAAACAACAGCTTGCCGCTAAGGCGGCAGTATGCGGATTTGCGTTGCCGAAACCGGTTTGCCGTACCCCGGCGGTGCAATCTGAGGGGAGGGATAAGCCGATAAGGCGGGACTTATCCTGTTTTTTGTTTATAATGCGACAGAATTTGGACGAACCGTCAGGAGTTTATGATGATAAAAAGGATGGCGGCAGTATCTGTACTCTGCCTGATGACTGCGGCGGCACAGGCTGCCGATACTTACGGCTATCTCGCCGTTTGGCAGAATCCGCAAAATACGGACGATGTTTTGCAGGTTAAAACCACAAAAGAAGATTCGACGAAAAGCGAAGCGTTTGCCGAGTTGGAAGCCTTCTGCAAAGGTCAGGACACGCTTGCGGGCATTGCTGAAGACGAGCCGACCGGATGCCGGTCGGTCGTGTCGCTGAACAATACCTGTGTCGCGCTGGCATACCCGAAAGCCTTGGGCGCGATGCGCGTTGAAAACTCCGTTGTGATTACTTCTCCGCGTTTTACGAGCGTTCATCAGGTCGCACTCAACCAGTGCATCAAAAAATACGGCGCACAGGGACAATGCGGTTTGGAAACAGTGTATTGCACATCTTCTTCTTATTACGGCGGAACTGTGCGCTCTTTGATTCAAAATCTCAAATAAAACGGAAAATGCCGTCTGAAAGATGTTCAGACGGCATTTCCATATCAGCGGTCAGGATTCTTTTGAATCGGGCAGCAGGCTGTTCAACACAATGGCGAGTACGGCGCACAAGCCCACGCCGGCAAAGCTGAAGCTGCCTAATTTGAGCGTCATGCCGCCGATGCCCGTGGTCAGTACCGAGCTGACGATGACCAGGTTTTTCGGCAGCATCAAATCGACTTTGGCATCAATCAGGGTTTTGATGCCTAAAGAAGCAATCGTACCGAACAGCAGCAGCATAATGCCGCCCATCACGGGCATCGGGATGGAGGCCAAAAACGCATTGAATTTGCCGAAAAACGCCATACAGACGGCAAAAACCGCCGCCCAAGTCATGATGACGGGGTTGCTGTTTTTGGTAATCATCACCGCACCCGTTACTTCGCCGTAGGTTGTAACCGGCGGGCCGCCGATCAGACCCGCAAGGCACACGCCCAAGCCGTCGCCCGCAAGGGTTTTGTCCAAGCCGGGGTCTTTCGTATAGTCTTTCCCCGTCACATTGCCGATTGCCATGATGCCGCCGATGTGTTCGATGGAGGGGGCGACGGCAACGGGCAGCATAAACAGTGCCGCCTGCCAGTTGACCTGAGGCGTTTCAAAATGGGGAACGGCGAACCAGGGCGCGTGTGCAATGCTTGCCGTGTCCACCAGTCCCATCAGCAGTGCCAAAACATAACCCGAAGCGACACCGATCAAGATGGGAATCAGCTTCATCATCCTGCTGCCGAAAACCGATACGATGGCGGTAACGGCAAAGGTAAAGCCGGAAAGAATCAGCGAATCGGTATAGTCGATGACCTGTTTGCCGTCAGCCTGACCCATTGCCATGCTGCTTGCCGCCACGGCAACAGACAGGCCGATAACCATGATGACGGGGCCGATGACGACCGGCGGCAGCAGTTTGTGTACCGCTGCCAGTCCGCGCCAACGGATCAGCGCGGCAAACACAAAATACATAAAGCCGGCGGCAAACAGTCCGAACATGGTGGAAGGCAGCCCCCATTCGCCAACGGAGTAGATAATCGGCGCGATAAAGGCAAACGAAGAGCCGAGAAAAATCGGCACTTTGCGTTTGGTTGTGATTTGGAACAGCAGCGTTCCCAAGCCTGCGCCCAAAAGCGCAAGAGCCGGATTCAGACCGGTCAGCAGGGGGACCAGCACCATCGCGCCGAATGCCACAAATAAAATCTGTGCACCGGAAACGGCAAGTTTCAGTTGGTTCATACCATCTTCTTTCAGTCGGTTCAAACGGCACGGATTATACTGGTTTGCCGAGGGTCTGCGTAAAAATACATACGTCGGGCAACAGATATGCCGTCTGAAAGACAACGTCTGTCTGTTGCAGGATGAAAGCAGGAGAAATGGAGTATAATCCGACACTTTCCATATTCAATCCGCAAGCCGTCCCGACCCTTATTTCAGACGGCATTTTCCGGTAATACGGCATGACAGAAAAATCCCATAAAAAAACAGCAAAAGGCAGGGCGGGAAGCCCGTCCCCAACGTCCGCGCGCAACAAGAAAGCCGACAACGGCGCGCGGGGCAATAAAGTTTCCGAGCGGCTCAAGGCGGTCAAAGAGCTGCAGAAAACCGAAGCCAAAAAGGCGCGTCCCGAACATGTCGTCAACCTGATTGCCGACGCGCTGTGGCTGATGAGTTTGGCGGCAACCCTGTATCTGGCGATTTCCCTGATCAGTTTCGATATGGGCGATCCGTCTTGGTCGCACAGTTCGCCGCTTGCCGGAGATGCCGCCAATTGGGGCGGACTGTTCGGCGCGTATATTGCCGATGTCGGCTATTATCTTTTCGGCTGGTCGTTCTGGTGGTGGATAGCGGCTGCCTGCGTCATGCTGTATAAAAATTTCCGTCTGCACGCAAAACAGACGGAAAACGAGGCATACAACCACAAAATCGCTGCCGCCGCGCTGTTTGTCCTGACGGTCTTCAGCCCCGTCTTGGAGTATTTTGTGCTGGGCGGAAAATATGCCGACTCCCTGCCTGTCGGAGCTGGCGGTATGGTCGGCATACGCGTCGGCGCAGTGTTTGCGTGGCTGCTGGGGAAATCGGGCAGCCTGCTGATTATCCTGGTTGTTCTGCTGTTGTCGTTGTCCCTGCTGGTGCAGATTTCATGGCTGGAATTTTTGAACGGTACGGGCAGGGTGGTTCAAAACCGTCTGAATGCTTTATTCGGAAAGGTCATGGCTTTGGGAAAACGCCGGCCGAATACCAAAACAGACGGTGTCGATACCCAAAACACACGGCGCATGGTGAAAGAAGCCAAAAACATCACCGCCAAACCTGTTATTCCCCTCGAAGGCAGCAGCAGCAACCGCAAATCCGTCGCGGTTTCCGTTGCGCCGCCGCCTAAAATCCAACCTTCGCTGTTTGAAGACAATGAAGTACAGCAGAACGGCGAATACCACAAGCCTGCATTGAACCTGTTACGGATTCCCGACAGCGAGCCGGTCAGCATCAATCCCGCCGAATTGGAAAATACAGCCGAACTGATCGAATCCAAACTGGCAGAATTCGGCATCGGCGTACAAGTCGTATCCGCTACATCCGGTCCCATCATCACGCGCTACGAAATCGAACCCGCGCAAGGTGTCAAAGGCAGCCAAATTGTCGCCTTGTCGAAAGATTTGGCGCGCTCGATGTCGCTGCAATCCGTGCGTATCGTCGAAACCATCGCCGGGAAAAACACGATGGGCATCGAGTTGCCCAACGACAAACGCCAAGACGTGATGTTGAGCGAAATCTTGTCCTCGCCCGTGTTTGCCGAAGCCAAATCCA
Source organism: Neisseria basseii (assembly GCF_962707005.1). NCBI lineage: Bacteria > Pseudomonadati > Pseudomonadota > Betaproteobacteria > Neisseriales > Neisseriaceae > Neisseria > Neisseria basseii. The sequence continues at coordinate 15,530 of NZ_CAUIXH010000007.1, forward strand.
AGCTGACCGTCGCGCTGGGCAAAGACATCGCCGGTACGCCCGTCGTTGGCGACTTGGCGAAAATGCCGCACCTTTTGGTTGCCGGTATGACCGGTTCGGGCAAGTCCGTCGGCGTGAACGGTATGATTATGTCTATGCTTTTCAAAGCTACGCCCGAGGAAGTCCGCTTTATCATGATCGACCCGAAAATGCTTGAGTTGAGCATTTACGACGGCATTCCGCACCTGCTCTGTCCGGTTGTAACCGATATGCGCGAAGCGGGACAGGCGTTGAACTGGTGCGTCGCCGAAATGGAAAAACGCTACCGCCTGCTCTCCCATGCGGGTGTACGCAACTTGGAAGGCTTCAACCAAAAAGTCGAACAAGCCAAAACGGCAGGAAAGCCGCTGCTCAATCCGTTCAGCCTGACCCCCGACGAACCCGAACCTCTGGAAAAACTGCCGATGATTGTAGTCGTTATCGACGAGTTGGCAGACCTGATGATGACCGAACGCAAAGCCGTCGAGCAACAAATCGCCCGCCTCGCCCAAAAAGCGCGTGCCGCCGGCATACATATGATTGTCGCCACCCAACGTCCCAGTGTCGATGTCGTTACCGGCCTGATTAAAGCCAACATCCCGACCCGTATGGCGTTTACCGTGCAAAGCAAAATCGACAGCCGAACCATCCTCGATCAAATAGGCGCGGACGAACTGCTGAAATACGGCGACTCCCTGTTCCTCCAGCCCGGCAGTGCTGAACCGACCCGCCTGCAAGGTGCGTTCGTTTCCGATGATGAAGTCCACCGCGTCGTCGCTTTCGTCAAGGAGCAGGCACCGGCAAATTATGTAGAAGGGCTGCTTACAGGCGAAGCAGCACAGGAAACGGCAAATATCGTCAGCCCCAATGCAGACAGCGACGAATTGTTCGATCAGGCAGTCGCCTATGTTTTGGAAAGCAAAAAAACTTCCATTTCGTCTTTGCAGCGGCAGTTGCGTATCGGCTATAACCGCGCGGCAAACCTGATGGAGGCACTGGAAAATGCGGGTGTGGTTTCGCCGGCCGATTTGAACGGCAGCCGTAAAATTTTGGCGCGTAAGGATCATTTGTAGCCCGTGTCGCAAAATGCCGTCTGAACGGCGGAATTGGCGTTTCAGACGGCATATTATGTTTCAGGAGGAACATTGTGATATACTTGCCAGCTAAAATTTTCCCTTTGCGGCAATGCGGTTCAAATCCCAGTATCCGCCGCGCGCCGGCCTTCCGTTGCCGGGAAGGGGTGTCATTTTATCAACACAACAAATTTAAGGGTTTATGATGAGCGTAACTGTTGAAACTTTAGAAAATCTGGAACGCAAAGTAGTGTTGTCCCTGCCTTGGTCCGAAATCAACGCAGAAACCGATAAAAAACTGAAACAAACCCAACGCCGTGCCAAAATCGACGGTTTCCGTCCGGGTAAAGCACCTTTAAAAATGATTGCCCAAATGTACGGTGCAAGCGCGCAAAACGACGTGATCAACGAGCTGGTGCAACGCCGCTTCTACGATGTTGCCGTTGCCCAAGAGTTGAAAGTGGCAGGCTTCCCCCGTTTTGAAGGCGTTGAAGAACAAGACGATAAAGAGTCTTTCAAAGTTGCCGCCATTTTTGAAGTGTTCCCCGAAGTCGTGATCGGCGATTTGTCTGCACAAGAGGTCGAAAAAGTAACCGCTTCCGTCGGCGATGCCGAAGTGGATCAAACCGTAGAAATCCTGCGAAAACAACGCACACGCTTCAACCATGTCGAACGCGAAGCCCGAAACGGTGACCGCGTCATCATCGACTTTGAAGGTAAAATCGACGGCGAACCTTTTGCCGGCGGTGCATCCAAAAACTACGCCTTCGTATTGGGCGCAGGTCAAATGCTGCCTGAATTTGAAGCCGGCGTAGTCGGCATGAAGGCGGGCGAAAGTAAAGACGTTACCGTCAATTTCCCTGAAGACTACCACGGTAAAGACGTTGCCGGTAAAACTGCCGTGTTCACCATTACGCTGAACAACGTTTCCGAAGCAACTCTGCCCGAAGTTGATGCCGACTTCGCCAAAGCATTGGGCATCGCTGACGGCGACGTTGCCAAAATGCGCGAAGAAGTGAAGAAAAACGTAAGCCGCGAAGTGGAACGCCGCGTAAACGAACAAACCAAAGAATCTGTAATGAACGCGCTGATTAAAGCCGTAGAGTTGAAAGTTCCGGTTGCTTTGGTCAATGAAGAAGCCGCCCGTTTGGCAAACGAAATGAAACAAAACTTCGTCAACCAAGGTCTGGCCGATGCCGCGAACTTGGATTTGCCTTTGGATATGTTCAAAGAACAAGCCGAACGCCGCGTATCTTTGGGTCTGATTTTGGCCAAACTGGTTGACGAAAACAAACTCGAGCCGACTGAAGAACAAATCAAGGCCGTTGTCGCCAACTTCGCAGAAAGCTACGAAGATCCTCAAGAAGTGATCGACTGGTACTACGCAGAGCCTTCCCGCCTGCAAGGTCCGACTTCTTTGGCAGTAGAAAGCAACGTCGTTGATTTCGTTTTGGGCAAAGCCAAAGTAACCGAAAAAGCTTTGTCTTTTGACGAAGTGATGGGCGCACAAGCCTAATCATCTTCAAAAGGTCGTCTGAAACAGACAACTTGAAAGCACCAAAGCACCCCTTTGGTGCTTTCGCAACATTGACAGGAGACAAAAATGTCCTTCGATTTCAATAATTACCTCGTTCCTACCGTTATCGAACAAAGCGGCCGCGGCGAGCGTGCATTTGATATTTACTCGCGCCTTTTGAAAGAGCGCATCGTATTTTTGGTCGGTCCGGTAACCGACGAGTCCGCCAATTTGGTGGTTGCCCAGCTGTTGTTTTTGGAAAGTGAAAATCCGGACAAAGATATTTTCTTCTACATCAATTCCCCCGGCGGCTCGGTAACGGCAGGCATGTCGATTTACGACACGATGAATTTCATCAAGCCCAACGTCTCCACTTTGTGCTTGGGACAAGCGGCAAGCATGGGCGCATTCCTGCTCTCGGCAGGCGAAAAAGGCAAACGTTTCGCCCTGCCCAACAGCCGAATTATGATTCACCAGCCTTTAATCAGCGGCGGCTTGGGCGGTCAGGCATCCGACATTGAAATTCACGCACGCGAGTTGTTGAAAATCAAAGAAAAACTCAACCGCCTGATGGCGAAACACTGCGGCCGCGATTTGGCAGATTTGGAGCGCGACACCGACCGTGATAATTTCATGTCTGCCGAAGAGGCAAAAGAATATGGTTTGATTGACCAAGTTTTGGAAAACCGCGCTTCTTTGCAGCTTTAAACCTTGTGAAGTAGACAAATGCCGTCTGAAAACAGTTCAGACGGCATTTGTCTTATAGGGACTGTATCGGGATGATTTTGTTCTGGTTGCGTTTGGAGCCGTTTTCGCCGTAGTTGGTTTTGACATACTCTTCAACAATAGCCAGAAATTCCGTTGCAATGTTGTCGCCTTTCAGCGTTACTTTGCGTTCACCATCTACATAAACCGGCGCGACGGGTGTTTCCCCCGTACCGGGCAGGCTGATGCCGATGTCGGCCAATTTGCTTTCTCCGGGGCCGTTGACGACACAGCCCATCACGGCGACATTCAAGGATTCCACACCGGGATAAGCAGTGCGCCATACGGTCATTTTTTGGCGCAGGTAGTTTTGCACATCTTGAGCCAGTTCTTGAAAAACGGTACTGGTGGTGCGTCCGCATCCCGGGCAGGCGGTAACCATCGGCGTAAACGAGCGCAAACCCATAGTCTGTAAAATCTCTTGCCCGACGACGACCTCCTGAGTACGCGGGCTGCCCGGCTCCGGAGTGAGTGAAATGCGGATGGTGTCGCCGATTCCTTCTTGAAGCAAGACGGATAATGCCGCTGTTGATGCGACAATACCTTTGCTGCCCATACCGGCTTCGGTCAAACCCAAATGCAGCGGATAGGCGCAACGGCTGCCCAGTTCGCGGTAAACCTGAATCAGGTCTTGAACCGCACTGACTTTGCACGACAGGATAATTTTGTCTTCGGGCAGTCCCAATAGAACGGCTTTTTCGGCAGATTCCAAAGCGGAGACAATCAGTGCTTCCTTCATCACTTCTTCGGGCGGTTTCGGCGCGGAAGAAGCGAGGTTGGCATCCATCATGCGTTTGGCGAGGCTCTGATCCAAAGAACCCCAGTTTACGCCGATGCGGACGGCTTTATCGTTTTCGGCAGCAGTCCGAATCATAAAGGCAAATTTTTCATCGCCTTTTGCACCTTTGCCGACATTGCCGGGATTGATGCGGTATTTGGACAGGGCTTTTGCACACTCGGGAAATTCCGCCAACAGGCGTTCGCCGTTGAAATGGAAATCGCCAATCAGTGGTGTGGCATAGCCCATATCGTCCAAGCGGCAGCGGATTTCGGCAACTTTGGACGCGGCTTCGGGGCTGTTGACAGTGATTCGCACCATTTCCGAGCCGGCATCGCTCAATTCCTTAATCTGCAATGCGGTGGCTTTTGCATCGGCAGTGTCGGTGTTGGTCATAGATTGGATAACGACGGGTGCTTCTGAACCGACGGTAATATGATCGATGCGGACTTGATGCGTCCTGCGGCGTTGGAGTGTGTTCATATGGTTTGAATCTGTTTATTGACCGGTGAGGACGGTTTGCAATTCTTCCGAGTAGGGGAAATTTGCCTGCAATTGTGCTTCATATTCGTATGCCGCCTGCGCGTTGCCGAGGGCTTTGGCAATTTTCCAGCCAAGCAGCAAATCATCGGCCTGAAGGACTTCTACCCTGCTTTGGTATTTTTTAAAGTAGTAATCGGCATCGCCCAACTGCCCGGCCAGCATTTTGGTGCGCGCCAGTTCTTTAAATGCGGGGGGGAACTGCGGCTGCGAGGCGAGCGAGCGTTCCAAATAGGCTTCCGCCAATCCGAATTGCCCCTGTTTGGCACTGCATATGCCTTTATTCAGGTTGGCAATATAAGGGGTCGGGTAGGTGGGGTCGGCCAAGGCTTTGTCGAAATATGCCATAGATTCGGCAGGGCGGTTGAGCCTGCCGCACAGGAACCAGCCGTAGTTGTTGTTGATTTCGGCACTGTCGGGTTTGATGGATAGGGCTTGCCGGAAACTTTCCTGCGCCTTGTCGTTAACTTTCAGGTATTGATAGATTTCGGCACGAACCAGCCAGGCAAGTTCGTTTTTAGGGTCAGATTTCAAGGCATCTTCAATACTTGCCGTTGCCTGACGGTAGTCCTGACCGCGCATATATTCCATTGCCAACTGGGTTTTGATATTGGAAACCTGATTGGCTTTTTCTGCCCGCGAGGGGCGGTAGGAAGTGCTGCACGCGCCCAAGGCAAGGACAAGCAATAAAGAGATTCGTTTGGATGGCTTAAAAGGCATAATTACCCCTGTTGTCCGATTAAAATCTGCTGCCATTTTTGTTGGCGGCGCGTTTTATCCTGAACCTGACCTGCCAACTGTCCGCAGGCGGCATCGATGTCGTCGCCGCGCGTTTTTCGTACGGTAACGACAAATCCTGCCTGCTGCAAAATATCGCGGAACACACGGATGTTCTCATTGCTGGAGCGTTCGTATCCGGAGTTTGGGAAGGGATTGAACGGAATCAGATTGAACTTGCAGGGAACATCTTTGACCAGTTCGATCAGTTCGCGCGCATGTTGCGCCTTATCGTTTATTCCGTCCAACATGACGTATTCGAAAGTGATGAAATCCCTGGGTGCTTTGACCAGATAGCGTTGGCAGGCCGCCATCAGTTCTTTCAAGGGATATTTTTTGTTCAACGGTACGATTTGGTTGCGGACTTCGTCATTGGAAGCATGGAGGGAAACCGCCAAAGCCACCGGCATGACATCGCGCAACCTGTCCATTTGGGGAATCATACCCGAAGTGGAAACCGTTACGCGGCGGCGGCTCAAACCGTATCCGTGGTCGTCCAGCATGATGCTCAAGGCGGTAACGACATTGTCGAAGTTCGCCATCGGCTCGCCCATACCCATCATTACTACATTGGAAATTACGCGTTCGTTTTTCGGTGTAACGCCCATCGCTTTGTTTGCCCACCACAATTGCCCGATAATTTCGGCAGCGGTCAAATTGCGGTTGAAGCCCTGCCGGCCGGTCGAGCAAAATGTACATTCCAAAGCGCAGCCGACTTGCGAGGAAATGCAGAGCGTGCCGCGATCCGATTCGGGGATGAAGACGGTTTCCACGCCGTTGCCCGTCCCGACATCCAAAAGCCATTTTCGAGTGCCGTCTGAAGATTCTTGAGACATCATCAGCTTGGGAATTTCGATGCTTGCCTGTTCGTTCAGTTTATGGCGCAGGGATTTTGCCAAATCGGTCATTTCGTCAAAATTTTGCGCGCCGGATTGGTGCATCCAACGCATAACCTGTTTGGCACGGAAAGGTTTTTCGCCCATATCGGCAAAATGTCGGGTCAGCCCTTGAAGGTCGTAGTTGAGCAGATTGGTTTTCATGTGTTTGTGTTTTTCTTAAATTAAGGCTTCAAATAAAAAATTGCAGGGCAGGCAAGTTTGATTTAAAGCCTTTTGCAACTGAGTTTTCAGACGGCATGGATATATTTTATGCCGTCTGAAGAGGAGTTGTGCGGTGTATTGTATCAACGGGGGCAGATTTCGGTTTGGCTGAAAAAGTAGGCAATTTCCAAAGCGGCATTTTCCACGCTGTCGGAACCGTGTACGGCGTTAATGCTGACTGATGTGGCAAAGTCCGCGCGTATTGTGCCTTCGGCGGCTTCGGCGGGATTGGTCGCCCCCATCAGTTCGCGGTTTTTCAGAACGGCGTTTTCGCCTTCCAGTACTTGAATCATAACCGGGCCGCCAGTCATAAATTCAACCAATCCGGCGTAGAAAGGGCGGTCTTTGTGAACCGCATAAAATTCTTGCGCCTCTTTGAGGGTAAGCTGCTTCATTTTGGCGGCAACGATTTTCAGACCGTTCTCCTCAAAGCGGCTGTATATTTTGCCGATAACGTTTTTGCCGACGGCATCGGGTTTGATGATGGAGATGGTGCGTTCAATCGCCATGCTATATCCTTATTTTTATTTAAGAAGAATCAAATCGGTATTCTACCAAAAAAATAACTTATCCGCCTGAAGCCTTGGGGGATAGGGTCAGGTGCGGCTGTTCCAAATAAACTTCGGACTGCATTTCGACCATCCGGCTGGCGGTGCGGGTAAATTCTTCGGCAAAATAGCCTTCTGTGTAGATATGGTTGACATCTACCGCGCCGGTGGCACACAGTTTGACTCGGAAATCGTAGAGCACGTCAATCAGCCAAGTCAGCCGCCGCGCCTCCGCCTTTTCTTGCGGTGAGAGTTGTTCCAAACCTGAAACAAAAACCATTTCATAATGTTCGGCCAAATACAGATAGTCGGACTGCGAGCGGGGGCCGAAGCACAGTGCGCGGAAATCAAACCATATGGCACAGCCGGACTCGGCTTTGTGGGGAATCTCCCGGCCGTGGATGGTGCTGATGCCGGGGTTCAAATCGGTAATGCCTGTCATTTCTTTGAACAATTTTGCCAGTTTTGCCTCATTTTCTTCATTGGCAGGCGTAAAGAAAATCTCGGCGGGGCGGAGGGTACGCAGCCGGTAGTCTTCCCCGCCGTCAACGTTTAAGACGGTCAGGCTGGATTCGATGAGCGCGATTGTGGGAAGAAAACTGCTCCGGTTTTGACCTTGCGGGTAGAGTTCGGAAGGCGCGTAGTTTGAAGTTGCCACCAAAACAACGCCCTCGTTAAGCAGGTTTTCCAGCAGACGGCCTAAAATCATTGCATCCGCAATATCGCTGACATGAAATTCGTCAAAACACAATACGCGGGTTTCTTTGGCAATCTCGGCGGCAACGGATTTCAACGGGTTGCTTTCGCTTTTCAGGGCTTTCAGCCGCCGGTGGATTTCTGCCATAAAGGCATGAAAGTGAACGCGGCGTTTGCGGCGGTAAGGCAGACATCCGAAAAAAGCGTCCATCAGAAAGCTTTTGCCGCGTCCGACCCCGCCATAGAAATAAAGCCCTTTGGGAACTTGCGGGGAACGCAAACTCCTGCCTAAAAAACGGTTTCTTTTGCGTTTGAACATCATCAATTCGGTCCAAAGCCGATCGAGGTGTTCGATGGCGGCAGCCTGTGCGTCGTCGCGGATGAAGTTGGGTAGTTGTGAGGCGGCTTGATACCAGGTCAGCGGGCTGTGGTTTTCAAATGGAGGAGCTTTAAAAAGTTGGTCTCTATTACTCATATTTAACCTTGTTATACTTCTTGCGGCGGAGAAAGAAAATGCTTACCGTCGGTATTATAAATGATTTCCTTCAAACTTGGCGTTTTCCGTGGAAAAGAATAATGACGCGCACAAGGGGGGTATGAGCAAAGGCGGCGTTTCAATATGGTGCAGATATGAGCCCAAATGCCTTTTATTTCAGGCTGCGTTTTAATATTGAAGGAGGACAAATGAAACAGATGGTGAATCGCGAAGCTGTTACGCTACCGTCAGCTTGGAGGGAGAGAAAACAAAACAGGAACAGGCTGCTTATGCAAATTCAGCAACGAATAATACGAAGTCTGGAAGTGAAGTAGGAAATACGGGCGATTTTAATGTTTGACCAATCAGGTTTTAAGCTCAAAAATGATACTAATCAAATCAAGGGCAGGGTTTGATAATCTGTAGGGCCGGCTCCTTCAGGTTCAGACGGCATACGTTTATGCCGGCACTTCCTATTCCTCGTGCCGGCTATCCCAAACTGCTTTGAAAACTGAACGCTCTTCGGTTTACTTCAAAAATGCGGCGTGATAAGCAATATGCTCGCCAATAAAACTGGCAATGAAGTAATAGCTATGATCGTAGCCTTTATGGAAGCGTACATCGATCGGCTGGTTTGCCGCACGACAGGCTTCGATAAAATCTTCGGTACGCAATTGTATTGGCAAAAACTCATCTTCCAAGCCTTGATCGATACGCATACCTTGCACTTTATAGCCTTGTTGGATGAGTGAGTTGGCATCATATTGCTGCCATTTTTCACGGTCTTTCCCTAAATAAGCAGTAAAGGATTTTTTTCCCCACGGTACGAGGCTTGGCGATAAAATAGGCGAAAAGGCAGAAACACTTTGATAACGTTCTTGGTTTTGCAGTGCCAATACCAATGCGCCGTGTCCGCCCATTGAGTGTCCCATAATGGAACATTTGCCGTTGGTAGGAAAATGTTCCTCAATCAGACGGGGCAACTCGTTCAAAATGTAATCATACATTTGATAATTCGCCGCCCAAGGCTGTTCGGTCGCATTCAAATAAAAGCCTGCACCTTGCCCCAAATCATAAGCATCATCGTTCGGCACTTGCTCTCCGCGAGGGCTGGTATCAGGCGCAACCACAATCACTTGATGTTCTGCCGCGTAATGCTGAAAGCCTGATTTAGTAATGAAATTTTGTTCCGTACAAGTTAAGCCGGAAAGCCAATAAATCACTCCAAGTGGTCGATTTTCCGGATTATTTGGCAAATAGACGGCAAATTTCATTTCGCATTGCAGCGTTTGAGCATGGTGTGCCCAAACTTGTTGCGAACCGCCAAAAATTTGATGTTGTTCAATCAGTTTCATCGCGTACCTTAGTAATGAATAACTGCACGGATCGATTTACCTTCGTGCATTAACTCAAAGGCTTCATTGATTTCATCGAGTGTCATTGTGTGGGTTACAAACGGTTCTAACTGGATGTCGCCTTTCATTGAGTCTTCCACCATTTTCGGAAGCTCGGAGCGGCCTTTCACACCGCCAAATGCCGTGCCTTTCCAAACACGACCTGTTACCAACTGGAACGGACGCGTTGAAATTTCTTGTCCTGCGCCCGCTACGCCGATGATAATGGATTGTCCCCAGCCACGGTGTGCACTTTCTAATGCCTGGCGCATTACATTTACGTTGCCGATACATTCAAAGGTGTGGTCTATGCCCCATTTGTCGATGTCTAACAACACATCTTTGATCGGTTTATCGTAATCGTTCGGGTTCAAACAATCCGTTGCACCAAACTGTTTTGCCAGCTCAAATTTTGATGGATTGGTATCAATAGCGATAATGCGGCCGGCTTTCGCTTGACGCGCACCTTGCACCACAGCCAAACCAATCGCTCCCAAGCCAAACACAGCCACAGAGTCGCCTTCTTGCACTTTTGCCGTGTTATGTACCGCACCAATACCTGTGGTCACGCCGCAACCGAGCAAACATACATGTTCGTGGTTGGCTTCCGGGTTGATTTTCGCCAATGAAACTTCTGCAACAACTGAGTATTCACTGAAAGTCGAACAGCCCATATAGTGATAGATCGGCTGACCTTGATAAGAAAAACGCGTCGTGCCGTCCGGCATTAAACCTTTACCTTGCGTATCACGCACTGAGACGCATAAGTTGGTTTTACCTGAACGGCAAAACTCACATTCGCCACATTCAGCGGTGTAAAGCGGAATAACGTGATCACCTGGTTTTACGCTTGACACACCTTCGCCCACAGCAACAACTACACCTGCACCTTCATGTCCAAGCACCACAGGGAATACGCCTTCAGGATCGCTTCCTGATAACGTAAACGCATCAGTATGGCACACGCCCGTGTGGGTATTGCGGATTAACACCTCTCTTTTACGCGGCATTTCTACGTCGATTTCCACAATTTGTAAGGGTTGATTTGGAGCGAATGCCACCGCCGCACGAGATTTGATGGTTGAATCGGTTTGTTTCATTTCCATTGTCTTTCCTCTTAATTCATTGACAAAACAGCCTTGCCTGAGCAACATAGCAACAGTTTACACTTTAGAGTTCACTCTAAGGCAAGTATTTTTTACCGTTTTTGTTTAGAGGGAGGGAAAATGACTTATACCACTGCCAAAGCTGCCGAAAAAATAGGCATCTCCGCCCACACTTTACGCTTTTACGACAAAGAAGGCTTGTTGCCTAATATCGGACGTGATGAATACGGTAACCGCTGTTTTACCGATAACGATTTGCAATGGTTGGGTTTATTGCAATGCTTGAAAAATACGGGAATGAGCTTAAAAGACATCAAACGCTTTGCGGAATGTACTGTCATTGGCGACGATACCATTGAAGAACGCCTTTCCTTGTTTGAAAATCAAATAGAAAATGTGAAGTGTCAAATTGCCGAATTGAAACGCTATTTAGATTTGCTTGAATACAAATTGGCGTTTTACCAAAAAGCGAAAGCATTAGGTTCGGTAAAAGCCGTAAATTTGCCGCAAATTCCTGAAACGGCTTAGTTTTAGTGCAATAAGCAGGATTTTTGTCCTGTTCGTAATAGAAATCAACAATTTGTTGTTTAAAAAGCGGATTGTAAGCAATGATAAAAAAATCCACGCTCTAATCCGTTGCTTGCTTGGCTCAAGGTATTGAAGCAGCGGATGAAGTTAAACCACAGAAAAAAACGCCGCTTGGAAGCAGCGTTTTGATGCTAAGGTTTAATTGGCATTTTCTTTTAAAGCCAAGTCGACCCGCTCGCGCAATTCTTTACCGGGCTTGAAGTGGGGTACATGTTTTTCAGGTACTTCCACACGCTCGCCAGTTTTGGGATTGCGACCGATGCGGGCAGGACGATGGTTCAAATCGAAGCTGCCGAAACCGCGAATTTCGATGCGTTGACCTCGGGCAAGCGATCGGGTCATGGTGTCAACCAGGACTTTTACGCTGTACTCTACGTCTTTTGCCTGAAGATGCGTGCCGTTTTTGGCGGCAAATACTTCTGCCAAGCGAGCCATTAACTCAGACTTTGTCATGTCTGCAACCTTATTCTTGCTCGCCGGAGAGTTTGGCTTTCAGCAGGTCGCCCAAGCTGGTGGTGCCGGCATTTGCAGTAGCGGCTGCGTTGACGGAGTTCAGTGCTTCGCGGCTTTCTTTGGCATCTTTGGCTTTAACGGAAAGTTTGATGCTGCGGTTTTTGCGGTCAACGGTAACGATGACGGCTTCAACTTCGTCGCCTTCTTTCAGTTTGGTGGTCAAGTCTTCAACGCGGTCGGCGGCGAATTCAGAAGCGGGCAGGTAGCCTTCTACTTCGTCAGACAGAGCAACAACAGCACCTTTGGCATCAACAGATTTCACGGAACCTTTAACCAAAGAACCTTTGTCGTTCACGCTGATGAAGTTGCCGAAAGGATCGCCTTCCAGTTGTTTGATACCCAAGGAGATGCGTTCTTTTTCCACGTCGATTGCCAATACGACGGCTTCGACTTCTTCGCCTTTTTTGTATTTGCGTACGGCTTCTTCGCCGGATTCGGTCCAGGACAGGTCGGACAGGTGAACCAGACCATCGATGCCGCCGGGCAGGCCGACGAATACGCCGAAATCGGTAATGGATTTAACCGCACCGGAGATTTTGTCGCCTTTGTTGTGGTTGGCGGCAAATTCTTCCCAAGGATTGGCCTGGCATTGTTTCATACCCAAAGAGATACGGCGGCGGCCCTCGTCGATTTCCAAAATCATGACTTCGACTTCGTCGCCCAGTTGTACGACTTTGCTCGGGTGTACGTTTTTGTTGGTCCAGTCCATTTCGGAGACGTGTACCAAACCTTCGATGCCTTGTTCGATTTCGACGAATGCGCCGTAGTCGGTCAGGTTGGATACTTTGCCGAACAGGCGGGTGCCTTGCGGATAACGGCGGGTCAGACCGCTCCAAGGATCTTCGCCCAGTTGTTTCATACCCAAGGAAACGCGTTGTTTTTCTTGGTCGAATTTCAATACTTTGGCTTCAACTTCCTGACCGACTTCCAAGACTTCGCTCGGGTGTTTCACGCGACGCCATGCCAAATCGGTGATGTGCAGCAGACCGTCGATACCGCCCAGGTCAACGAATGCGCCGTAGTCGGTGATGTTTTTGACGATGCCTTTGATGACGGAGCCTTCTTGCAGGTTTTCCAGCAGGGCTTTGCGTTCTTCACCCAAAGTGGCTTCCAGAACGGCGCGGCGGGAAACAACGACGTTGTTGCGTTTTTTGTCCAGTTTGATCACTTTGAATTCGATCTCTTTGCCTTCAAAGTGGGAAGTGTCTTTTACAGGACGTACGTCAACCAAAGAACCCGGCAGGAATGCGCGGATACTGTTGATCATAACGGTCAGACCGCCTTTGACTTTGCCATTGATGATGCCGGACAGGATGTCGCCGTTTTCCATGGCTTCTTCCAGGGCAATCCAATCGGCTGCGCGTTTGGCTTTTTCGCGGGACAGTTTGGTTTCGCCGAAGCCGTTTTCGACGGATTCGATGGTAACGGTAACGAAGTCGCCGACTTTAACTTCAATTTCGCCTTGAGCGTTTTTGAATTCAGCTACATCAATCAGGGATTCTGATTTCAGACCTGCGTTTACGGTAACGAAGTTTTGGTCGATTGCCACGACTTCGGCGGTAATCACCTCACCCGGGTTCATTTCTTGCAGGGTAAAGCTTTCTTCCAACAGCTGAGCAAAATTTTCCATAGACATATATAACTCTTTTCGGTACACCGCCAAGGGGTGCGGGGTAGGTTGGTGGATGCCTGTCGACCTTGGCGCGGCAGGCGGGTAAATAAGGTTTCAGACGGCATATGGGGGATTTTTATGCCGTCTGAAACGTAATGTGGGCAATTATACCTGAAAATTTAAACTTTACGATACCAATCAAGCACTTTTTTTACAGTTTCTTCTATAGTCAGGCGGCTCGTATCCAAAAGCAGGGCATCGGGCTGTTGTTTCAGGGGGGCAACCTTGCGGTTTCGGTCTGCCTCGTCTCTGGCTTCGATGTCGGACAAGATGCGCTCGAATGCCAAACCTTCGCAGGGGATGCCGATTTGTTTGGCGCGGCGTTCGGCTCTGATTTTGGATTCTGCTGTCAGGAAGATTTTGAGTTCGGCTTCGGGGAATACGACTGATCCGATGTCCCGTCCGTCGGCGACCAGTCCTTTTTTGGTCAGAAAATCGCGTTGTCGTTGCAGCAGGGCGGTACGGACTTTAGGCAATTGCGCAACGGCGGATGCCCCCATGCCTATGGCTTCTGTCCGTATGCCGTCTGAAACGTCTTCTCCGCCGAGCAGGATGCGGTTGCCTGAAAATACGGCGGGCAGTTTTTTTGCCAGTTCGGAAACATTTTCTTCATCGTGCCATTCCACGCCTTGTTTTTGCGCATATAGGGCGGTCAGGCGGTAGAGCGCGCCGGTGTCGAGATAATCGTATCCCAATGCGGCGGCGACGCGGGCGGCGACCGTGCCTTTGCCCGATGCGCCGGGGCCGTCGATGGCGATGACTTTTTGTCTGTTCATAAGGGGGATTCCTGATGGTTTGGGGTATGGGTTTTGCCGTCTGAAAGGTGTGTTTCCCGTTGGGGCAGATTCTACCTGTTTTAAAGGACGATTGTCTAAGCAGACGGAACGCCGCCTGCCCGGAAGCGTTCGACAGAAGCCGACAAGCCGGTTCGGATTCCGGCGTTGCGGGTATTGTGGCGGGCATCAATGTAATGCCGTCTGAAAGAGGCATGACCTTCAGACGGCATCGATTGCTACGGATTAGAACAGGTTGCTGACGAAAATTAGCAGAATCACCAGCGGCACGAGGTATTTCACATAGGCAAACCAGATATTGACCGTCGTATGATTGCCTTTATAAAGCAATTCTTCCTTCGCTTCGTCCTTCATCACAAAACCGACAAACAGCGCGGAACCGAGCGCGGTCAGCATAAACAAGATGTTGCCGCTGATGTAGTCGAAGGCATCGAAAATATTTTTGCCGAACACGGAAACGTCTTTCCACGGACCATAGCTCAAAATAGACGGGATGTTGCCGAAAACGAAGATGGCGGACAATACAATCGTAATCGCGGCGGTGCGGCGGATTTTGGTTTTTTCCTGGATGGTCGTAATCAACACTTCATAAATCGTCAGCGAAGTCGTCAGTGCGGCAATCAGGAGCAGAGAGAAGAAAATCACGGCGAACACAGGTCCCGCCCACATATGTGAGAACACAATCGGCAAGCTTTGGAATACCAAAGTCGGGCCGGAGTCGGGGGCAACGCCGAAGCTGAAGAGCGACGGGAAAATCATAAAGCCCGCCAGTACGGCGATGATGGTATTGGTAATTGCCGTGATAACTGAGGTTTGCACCAGATTTTCGTTTTTATCCAAATAGCTGGACAAGGTAATCATCACGCCGAAACCCAGGCTCAGGGCAAAAAATACCTGCCCCAAAACGAAGACGAACAGTTCGGCGGTAATCTTGCTGAAATCAGGTTTCAGATAGAAAGCAACCCCTTCCATCGCGCCCGGAAGGGTAACGTTGCGGACGACCATCGCGATTAGGAACAAAAACAGCAGCGGCATCAGGTATTTTGCCGCTTTTTCAATGCCGCCGATAACGCCTTTGACCAAAATCCATTGGTTCACAACGACAAACAAGAAAGTGTAGAACGCAATTTCCCAAGGGCTGTTTTCAATGTGTTCGGTAAAGAAGCTTTTCGTTATTTCGCCGCTGACTGGGTTGGAAATATTCAAATTTCCTCCAATAATATTAACGATATAGCTGATTACCCAGCCGCCGAGTACCATATAATAAGCCATGATGCCGAACGCGCCGAGCAGCCCCATCCAGCCGACCAGTTTCCAAATTTTGGCAACGGGTTTGCCGTTCATCGAACCGCCGAACGCATCCAGCGCGTTCACGCCTTTGCGCCGTCCGATGACGTTTTCTACCAAAATCATCGGTATGCCGATAACCAGCATCGCGATACAGAATAAAAACACATACGCGCCGCCGCCGTTTTCACCGACCAAATACGGGAAACGCCACGTCGCGCCGAAACCGACAGTCGCGCCGGCAACGGTAAGGATATAAGTCAAACGGCTGGACCAGGTTTGACGGTTGGTATTTGAAGGGGAAGACATATTGAAACCGTGTCCGATTGAGATAAAGCGGAAATTTTACACGTGATTCTTAACAGAAATTGACTGAATGTTTTTTAACTGCCTAGTGATTTTTCCTGAAAAAGGCATATATTTCAGTGAGTATTTCTGATAAGTATAAACAGATAAGGAAGAATCGAAGTTTATGAACAGATTAATTTGTTATTCTTATACATTGGTGTACGGAAGTGAAATTTTGTTGATTATATTAACGATAGTATTTTAATGGTGATGGAAGAGAGAGTTTGAAATAAAAAAACCATCTATACCGAGAAGTATAGATGGTCAAACACATTACGGGGAAAACGTCTTACTCATAAGCCTGCTTGCACAGGCATTGCTCAGACAGGAGAATTATATCGCAAACCGGTTGTTTTTTGAGTTAATTTCGGTTAAATGATTCATTTTAAATGTATGTATTTGAATATAAGGAAATAATGGATTTTTTTAGAATTTGGGGCATCCGATAAATTTCCATTCCCCGGGTTTGAGGTTTCCTGTTTCCAAATCTGCGAATTGCCGGCGGTGAAGGTGCTGCACGCGGTTGCCGGCGGCAGCAACCATGCGTTTGACTTGGTGGTATTTTCCTTCGGTAATGGTCAGCAGCAGGGTAGTCGGGTTTTCCAAAACGGCATCGGCGGCACAAACGGTTTCGTTTTCGTCGTGGAGCAGCACGCCGTTTTTCAAGGTTTCGCAGAGCGTTTCTCCTGTGGGGTGTTTGAGCGTTACTTCGTACAGCTTGGGAATTTTTCTGCTCGGAGAAGTCAGGTTGTGGTTCAATTTGCCGTCGTTGGTAATCAGCAATACGCCGGTCGTATCTGCATCCAGCCTGCCGACCGCCTGCATATCGATGTTCCGCATATTGTCGGGGAACAGGCTAAATACGCTGCGGTAGTGTTTCGGTTTGTGCGAAGTTTCGTAATCTTCAGGCTTGTTGAGCAGGATGTAGAAATAGGGTTCGGGGACGACGGTTACTGTTTCCTCGTCAATATCCAACGTTTCGACGGATGAGGAATCGATGTCTGCATCGGTGTCGTCCATGCAGGTTCCGTTGATGGAGACGTAGCCGCCCCTAATCAGCCATTGGCACTGCTTGCGGCTTCCTATGCCTTGATATTGCAGGTATTTGATGAGTTTCATGATGGTATGGGAAATGTGGGATGAAAAAGACAGGACTGAGAAAGTCCTGTCATGTGCCGTATCCGAATCAGCTTCCAATCAGTTTGACCCTCTGTCCCGGATTGATGGTGTTCAGGTTGGGATTGAGCCGGCGGATGTCGTCGATATGGATATTGAAGCGCGCGGCGATACTTTTGAAGGTGTCGCCTTTGCGCGCGGTGTAGGATACTTTTTCAATACGGGTTTGGGCGGGGGCTGCCTGCGCCAGGCGGAGTACCTGTCCTTTTTGGATGGTGTTGCCTTTGATGTTGTTGGCGACAATCAGGTCGGCTACGCTGACGTTGTAGCGTTTGGCAATGTTGAACAGGGTGTCGCCTTCTACAACACGGTGGATTCCAGTACGGGCGGCGGGGTCTGTTCCGCTGTCGGCGGCTTTGGCTACGCGCGTTTCCAAACGGACGCGGCGTTTGCCGTCGGCGGCAACGGTATGTTGCGGAGATGCGGAAATTTTGTGTTCGGCAACTGTGTCAGGTGTGCCGATGACGGCAGAGATGGTTTCTTCAGCCTGACGGCGCAGGTTGTTTCGGGCAACAAGCTGCATGAGTTCGTCTGCCGCCTGCATGTCGTTTTGGGGGACGATCTGCGCGAGTGTTGCGGTTTGGGTTTCAGACGGCATGGCGGTCTGTTTTTCGGTTTGAGGTTGCGCTGCGGCTGTTGCAAGGGCGGGTTCGGCAATGCGGACAAGGGGGTCGGGTTCCGTACGGACGGTTTCCTGCGGCAAAGGTGCGACGGTAATGTCCGCTGTCTGTGCGGCGGCGGATTGGATTCGGGCAATGCCGACGTTCACCGTGCCTGCCGGCATATTGGAGCGGTAGGTGTCGGGCGTATTGTCGATGTCGATGGAAACGACGGATTCCGATGCCGTCTGAAGGGTCTTGCCGTTCTTGGCGACAAGGATGCTGCGTCCTGCGTTGACAAGGTTGCCGTTCAGGTTGTTGAGGCGTTTGATGTCGGCAATGCTCATGCCGGTTGCCGTCGAGATGTCGGACAGGCTGGTTTTGGCGGCAGGCGTATAGACTTCCCATGAAAACAGGCTGTCGGGCGCGGCGTTGAGGTAGTTGCTTTGGAAGGTTTGGACGGACGCGGCAGGAAGCAGCAATTTGCGTTTGTTTTTGGGGATGAACGCGGGGACGTTGAATGCCGGATTCAGGGCGAGCAGCTCGCTTTGCGTGATGCCGGCGAGCCGGGCGATGGCTTCGTTATCGATGGGGCGGTCAGGTTCGACTGCCTGAAAATAGGGTTTGTTGTCTATGTCGCTGATATTCATGCCGAAAGATTGGGGGGTGGCAATAATGTTGCGCACGGCGAGCAGCTTGGGGACATAGTTGCGCGTTTCGTTGGGCATACGCAGATTTTCGTAGGTCGGTTCGAGACCCTGTGCGCGGGCGCGGTTGATGGCGCGTCCGACGTTGCCTTCGCCCCAGTTGTAGGCGGCAAAGGCGAGCGGCCAGTCGCCGAACAGCCCATAGAGGTATTGCAGATAGTTGAGTGCGGCATCGGTGGCGGCGTAAACGTCGTGCCTGCCGTCGTAAACCGGTGTTTTTTCCAAGCCGTAATGCCTGCCGGTAGCGGGCATAAACTGCCACAGGCCCGATGCGCCGACATGCGATTTGGCTTTGGTAACGAACGCGCTTTCGATGAAGGGAAGCAGGGCGGCTTCGGCGGGCATATTGCGTTTTTTGACTTCGTTGGCGATATGGTACATATAGGGCCGGCTCCGGTTGACGACCCTGTCGAAATAGCTGCGGCTTGCGATGAATTTGCTTTCGTGGCGGCGCACCAGTTCGGGATTGACTTCGTCCATCCGGAAGCCTTGGCGCAGCTCGCTCCACAGGCTGCCCGATTGGAAATATTGTTTTGTCGGGGGCAGGTCGAGTATTGAAGAGTTTAAGCGCATAATCGCCAAACCGATTTGGTGTGAAGAGGTGTTTTGGGCGTACAGTGGGCCGGAACAGACGGAGAGGCCCGAGGCAGTCAGGACGATGGTTTTGAGTTTGGACATGATTTATATCGGCGGAATAAACATATTTCATCGTCCGATGGTACTGTTTGACTGAAAAAGCGTCAAGTTTTACAGGAACTTTATGCGGATTCGGAAATGGGCGGCCGATGTGTTTTTTGACAGAAACTCTGTTTGGAATAGAATATCGGTAGGCAATCTGTTTGAAACGGACGCAATATGGATGCATGGTTTGAAGATACGACGATGGGGCGGTATGTTGCAAAATTGGAACAGGACTTCTTCAGGTGGTATCTGGATTCATACCGTTTTTCGGGAATGTGTGCGGTTCAGGTGGGCGGCAGGTGGCAGATGCCGTCTGAAGATGTTGTCTGTGTGCCGCGAGATATGTCGATGTCGGCGGAAAATATGGCTTTGGCGGATGTTTCTGCGGATATGCTGCTTTTCCCCCATACGCTTGAAGGCGGTGTTCCTTCGCAAATCCTGTCCGAGGCGTACCGGATATTGAAACCGTCCGGACGTTTGATGCTGACGGGTTTCAATCCGTATTCGCTTTGGGGATTCGGCCGTTGGTTTGACGGCGAACGCCTGCCGGAGAAACGGTTTTGTCTGCCGCTGTCCGGGTTGAAAAGGCAGCTTGCGGATGTCGGTTTCGATATTGAATTTGGGAAATTTATGGTGTATCTGCCGCCTGTTTCGTCGCTCGGGCAAATACGCTTTTGGCAGTTTATGGAAAAGGCGGGCGACCGTTGGTGGCCGCAGTGTGCCGCAGTGTACGGTTTGGTTTTGGTCAAAAGGGCGGCGGGCGTAACGCCCCTGCCCGCGTGGGACGGGTATTTGGGCGGCAAAGCCCTTGCGGCGGGTGCGGCAAGGGTTGCGGATTAAGGGACGGCCGTCTTTCAGACGGCATCTGTCAGAAGAAATGTCGGGAGGGGTTATGCCTGAATTGCCGGAAGTGGAAACGACGTTGCGCGGCATCGCGCCGCATATTGAAGGGAAAACGGTGGAAGCCGTGATATTGCGCCAACTGAAGCTGCGCTGGCAGATCAATCCCGATTTGGGGGGGATTTTGTCCGGCCGGCAGGTTTTGTCCTGCGGCAGGCGTGCCAAATATCTGATTGTCCGTTTCCAAACGGGGATTTTGCTGGTTCACTTGGGGATGTCGGGCAGTTTGCGGATTTTTACGCCGTCGGACGGACGTATCGGCAAGCCGGACAGACACGATCACGTCGATATTGTGTTTTCAGACGGCACGGTCATGCGTTACCGCGATCCGAGAAAGTTCGGCGCGATACTTTGGTATGAGGGAATCGAAGAACATCATCCGCTGTTGGAAAAACTGGGGCCGGAGCCTTTGTCGGAGGCATTTTGCACGGATTATCTGTATGTGAGGCTGAAGGCGCAGAAACGCGCGGTCAAACTTGCCCTGATGGACAATGCGGTCGTGGTCGGTGTGGGCAACATTTATGCCAACGAGAGCCTGTTCAGAGCGGGCATTTCGCCCCGCCGTCCTGCCAACCGCCTGAAAAAGAAAGAGTGCGCGCTTTTGGTTGAAACCGTCAAAGCGGTGTTGCGGCGTGCCATTGAAACGGGCGGCAGCACCTTGAGGGATTTTGTGGATAGCGACGGCAAAAGCGGCTACTTCCAACAGGAATATACGGTGTACGGGCGGCACAATCAGCCGTGCCCCCGGTGCGGCGGTTTGATTGTGAAAGAAACTTTGGGGCAGCGCGGCACGTTTTACTGCCCGAACTGTCAGAAATAGGGCGGAACACGGTTTCAGACAGCATTTTATCGGTATGCCGTCTGGACGTTTCAACAACAAACACCGATTATCGGGAAAGAATTGCTCATGTCTTCAAATAAAGCTTCATTTTTTACACGTCTGCGCCGCTTGTGCCGTTTGGCGGTCTGGCTGTTCAAAACCGGCAAAAACCTGCGCGGTATTGACGGCGGCTGCCCCGAGTCGCGTAATCGGGCGGTAATCGAGTTGGGTAGGGGGGCTTTGGCGGCTTTGGATATCGGATTGGAGGTGGGCAGACCCACACCCGAACATCCGAACGGTGTCTTGGTTGCCGCCAACCACGTGTCTTGGCTGGATATTTTCGCTATGAGCGCGGTTTATCCGAGCAGCTTTATCGCCAAGCAGGAAATCAAAAGCTGGCCGGTATTGGGCAAGATGGGGCAGAACGCGGGAACGGTGTTCATCAACCGCAATTCGCGGCGCGACATCGAACCGATTAACCGCGCCGTCTGCGAAACCTTGCAACGCGGTCAAAACGTCAGTTTTTTCCCCGAAGCGCGGACTTCCTCCGGGCTGGGGCTTTTGCCCTTCAAAGCCGCGCTGTTCCAATCCGCCATCGATGCGGGGGCAAAGGTTTTGGCGGTCGCGCTGCGTTATTATGACGAAACGGGAAAAAGGACGGCTCGTCCCTCATATGCCGATGTCGGTTTGCCGACCTGCCTGTGGCGCATTGTGTCTATGAAAAAATTAACGATAAAAGTCGATTTCGTTTGCGTGGCGGATGCGGCGGAAAGCGAAGACCGTTATGCTTTAAAAGATAAAATCGAAGAAAGCATCCGTGCCGTTGTCGCCGACGATGCGGATGTTGCCGTCTGAAACCGATTGTCGGAATATGGCGGTATGATTCGCTTTTGCGGATGTATAGTGGATTAACTTTAAACCAGTACAGCGTTGCCTCGCCTTGCCGTACTATCTGTACTGTCTGCGGCTTCGTCGCCTTGTCCTGATTTAAATTTAATCCACTATATTAAGGCTGCGGCAACGGGAGCACCTCAAACGAAATGGCGTAAGGATGGTTTGTTGTATCTATGGAAAATGCCGTCTGAACCTGTGTTCAGACGGCATATTTTATATGGGATTAACGGCGGAACCTGCCGCCGTCGAAATCATCGAAAGCCTCATAAGCCGCCCGGCATTGGGTTTTCTGTTCCTTATAAGGCAGGGTGCGGAATGCTTTACGCACCTTTTTGTTTTCGCGCAATTCCTGCACGTTGCCTTGCGATCGGTACCACGCGGCACGGCGTTCCAAATATTTCCTGCATTCGGGGTGTAGCATCTGCTTGTTTGCCTTGCGGATATGTTTGGTATGGCGGTGGGCGGGTTCTGACGTACCGGCAGCGGCAGTTGTCGATACCGGTCCCAATATTGCAGACAACAGTATGGCAAGTATCTTTTTGACAGACATGACGATCCTTTCAGTTTGCAATTCTTTCCAGTATAGGATGGAAGGATGGAACGGGCAAACTGTCGGCAGTTTCAGATTCGTTCACCCGGCAAAACTTGCCGTTTGATATACAGATTCAAATAACACATTAATCTCAATAATAAATTCCAATCGGTAAGAAAATGGAATTTGTCGGCGGCGGCGCGGCAAGATCATACTTTGCAAAATTTAACAATTTACAAGGGCAGAAAACCGGAAGCTTTCCTTTTCTGTCGGAAAATCCTTATTTCATCGCCTTGTAGCAGGAGCCGGTCAAAAGGCAAAAAATTTACCCGTTTTTTATCGGTAAAGAATTATCAGATAAAACAAATATTATAGGGAAAATACGACAGGCGGGTTTTATCGTGCATTGCCTGAAACTGAAAAATGCAACCGTTGTCAAGACTGGAGAAAATGCCAAAAATCCACTATATTGTCTGCCTTAATTTATTTGAAAAGACCGTGTCTTGAATATCAAGAGTGGAAGAGGAAGCGATGAATACACCGACTGATTTGAAAGTAACCAAACGAGACGGGAGATTGGAAACCATTGATTTGGATAAGATTCACCGTGTCGTTACTTGGGCGGCGGAAGGATTGGAAAATGTTTCCGTGTCGCAGGTCGAGTTGAAATCGCACATCCAGTTCTACAACGGCATCCGCACCGACGACATCCACGAAACCATCATCAAAGCCGCTGCCGATTTAATTTCGGAAGATACCCCGGACTACCAATACCTTGCCGCGCGCCTGGCGATTTTCCATCTGCGTAAAATAGCCTACGGCGAGTACGAGCCGCCGCACCTTTACGACCACGTTAAAAAACTCACCGATGCCGGAAAATACGATAGGCATATCCTTGAGGATTACAGCCGCGAAGAATTTGACGAGCTGAACGCCTATATCGACCACGAACGCGATATGTCCTTTTCCTATGCCGCCGTCAAACAGCTCGAAGGCAAATATCTGGTACAGAACCGCGTTACCCGCCAGATTTACGAAACGCCGCAGTTTTTATATGTTTTGGTGGCGATGTGCCTTTTCAGCAAATACCCGAAAGAGGCGCGCCTGGGTTACGTCAAACGGTTTTACGATGCCGTTTCCACATTTAAAGTATCGCTGCCGACCCCGATTATGAGCGGCGTGCGTACGCCTACGCGCCAATTTTCAAGCTGTGTGCTGATTGAATGCGACGACAGCCTGGATTCCATCAACGCCACTACCAGCGCGATTGTGAAATACGTTTCCCAACGCGCGGGTATCGGCATCAATGCCGGACGTATCCGCGGTTTGGACAGCGAAATACGGGGCGGCGAAGCCCGGCATACCGGCTGCATTCCGTTTTTCAAAATGTTTCAGGCGGCGGTCAAATCCTGTTCGCAAGGCGGCGTGCGCGGCGGCGCGGCAACCTTGTTCTATCCCTTGTGGCACATCGAAGCCGAAAGCCTGCTGGTGTTGAAAAACAATCGCGGTGTGGAAGACAACCGTATCCGCCAGCTTGATTACGGCGTGCAAATCAACCGCCTGCTGTACACCCGCCTGATTAAGGGCGGCAATATTACGCTGTTTTCGCCCAACGAGGTTCCGGGATTGTACGAGGCGTTCTTTGCCGATCAGGACGAATTTGAACGTCTCTATACGAAATACGAGCAAGACCCGAACATACGCAAGCGCATCATTCCGGCTGCCGACCTGTTTTCCACACTGATGCAGGAGCGTGCCGGAACAGGGCGCATTTACATTCAAAACGTTGACCATTGCAATACGCACAGCCCGTTTGATCCGAGTGTCGCCCCCGTGCACCAGTCCAACCTGTGCATGGAAATCGCACTGCCGACCAAACCTCTGGACAATATCAACGATCCGAACGGCGAAATTGCCCTGTGTACCCTGTCTGCCTTTAACTTGGGTGCATTAAACAACTTGGATGAGTTGGAAGGGCTTGCCGATTTGACCGTTCGCGCACTCGATGCACTTTTAGATTATCAGGGATATCCGGTAGAGGCCGCGCGTACCTCCACTATGGGTCGCCGTTCGCTCGGTATCGGCGTGATCAACTATGCATATTATTTGGCGAAAAACGGTGTCCGCTACAGCGACGGCTCCGCGCTCGGCCTGACCCACCGTACCTTTGAAGCTATGCAGTATTACCTGCTCAAAGCATCGGTAAACCTTGCCAAAGAATACGGCGCATGCCCGCTATTCAATCAAACCGTTTATTCTCAAGGCAAACTGCCCATCGACACCTACAAAAAAGACTTGGATGCCGTGTGTAACGAGCCTTTGCACTACGATTGGGAAAGCCTGCGCGCCGACATCGTCAAATACGGCCTGCGTAACTCTACTCTAACCGCACTCATGCCGTCTGAAACCAGTTCGCAAATCGCCAACGCCACCAACGGCATCGAGCCGCCTCGCGGACTGGTAACGGTCAAAGCGTCGAAAGACGGCATCCTGAAACAAGTCGTGCCGGAGTTTGAAACCCTGAAAAATGCCTATGAAACCCTGTGGCAGCTTCCGGGCAACGAAGGCTATCTGAAACTTGTCGGCGTGATGCAAAAATTCGTTGATCAGGCAATTTCCGCCAATACCGCCTACGACCCGGGCAAATTTGAGGGCAACAAAGTTTCCATGAAACAAATGCTCAAAGACCTGCTGACCGCCTACAAATACGGTGTCAAAACTCTGTACTACCACAACACCCGCGACGGCGCGGACGATACGCAGGCCGATATTCAGGATGACGGCTGTGCGGGCGGGGCTTGTAAGATTTGATAAGAAAGGAGTTCAGACGGCATTTTGTATTTAAAAGGATGTCTGAAGATAAGAAGTTTTCTAAAAACGGTAACCTTGAAACTGTTCGTAAATATTTTCACTGACCACCATTATAGTAATCAGTTATAATAGCAAACTCGCAGTTTTCTGAGTGTGAGCTGGTTTTTATATTCAAAGGATTTCTGTAATGTCATGCGAACATTTATCTATGTCATATAGTACTTTCCCCAAAACCAAAAACGACGCGCTGAAAGAGCCGATGTTTTTTGGTCAGCCGGTGAATGTTGCACGTTATGACCAGCAGAAATACGAAGTATTTGAAAAACTGATTGAAAAACAATTGTCTTTCTTCTGGCGGCCTGAAGAAATCGATGTCTCGCGCGACCGTATCGACTACGCCAATCTGCCTGAACATGAAAAACATATTTTCATCAGCAATCTGAAATACCAAACACTGCTCGATTCCATCCAAGGGCGCAGTCCGAATGTTGCCTTGCTGCCTTTGGTTTCGATTCCCGAGCTGGAAACGTGGATTGAAACGTGGAGCTTCAGCGAAACCATCCATTCGCGCAGCTATACCCACATCATCCGCAATATTGTGAATGACCCGTCGGTCGTGTTTGATGATATTGTCGAAAACGAATATATTACCGCCCGCGCCGAAGACATTGCCTGCTATTACGATGACTTAATCGAATACACCCAGTATTACAACCTGTTGGGCGAAGGGGTGCACAATGTCGGTGGCAAACCCGTTACCGTGTCTTTGCGCGGGTTGAAGAAAAAACTCTATCTCTGCCTGATGTGCGTCAACGTGTTGGAAGCCATCCGTTTCTACGTTTCATTTGCCTGCTCGTTTGCTTTTGCCGAGCGCGAGTTGATGGAAGGCAACGCCAAAATCATCAAACTGATTGCCCGCGACGAAGCCCTGCACCTGACCGGCACGCAGCATATGCTTAATCTGATGCGTTCGGGTGTCGATGATCCTGAAATGGCGGAGATTGCCGCCGAGTTGCAGGACGAATGTTTCCAACTCTTCAAAAAGGCGGCGGAACAGGAAAAAGAATGGGCGGCATATTTGTTTAAAGACGGTTCGATGATCGGTTTGAACAAAGAAATCTTATCCCAATACGTCGAATATATTACCAATCTGCGTATGCAGGCGGTGGGTTTGCCGGCCGGATTTGAAGGTGCAAATCAAAACCCGATTCCGTGGATTAATGCGTGGTTGTCGTCCGACAACGTACAGGTCGCGCCGCAGGAAGTGGAAATATCTTCTTATTTGATCGGTCAGATCGATTCTGAAGTGAATACGGATGATTTGGGCGATTTTGAGTTGTAAACGTTTTTTTGAAAAAATGCCGTCTGAAGCCGGATGTTTCAGACGGCATTTGTATGTTGTATGATGGGAAAAATAGCAGGTCGGATCGGTTATTGTTCCTTTTATAGTGGATTAAATTTAAATCAGGACAAGGCGACGAAGCCGCAGACAGTACAAATAAGTACGGCAAGGCGAGGCAACGCCGTACTGGTTTAAATTTAATCCACTATATTTTTGATT
The DNA here is from genome assembly GCF_962707005.1 of Neisseria basseii. Classification (NCBI taxonomy): domain Bacteria; kingdom Pseudomonadati; phylum Pseudomonadota; class Betaproteobacteria; order Neisseriales; family Neisseriaceae; genus Neisseria; species Neisseria basseii. The sequence continues at coordinate 42,199 of NZ_CAUIXH010000007.1, forward strand.
GGTTGGAAATGGCGCACATTGGTACGAATAAGGGTTTTTTTGAACTCTTGGAGGGCGAGACCCTGTTGGAAGGCTTGGAACGGACGGGGCATATGGTGGAATATCAGTGCCGAAGCGGATATTGCGGATCGTGCCGGGTGAAGATTTTGGAGGGAAGCGTTACTTATCGGGAGCCGCCTTTGGCTTTTTTGGGGCGGGACGAGATACTGCCGTGCTGCTGTTGCGTCGAGGGGGATGTCAGGCTGGATTGCGGTTTGGTGGGGGAGGATGAGGGGCTGTCTGACAGTTTGTTGAAATAAAAGCCGTCCGAACATTGGTTCGGACGGCTTTTTGACGGTATTACCGGTTATGCCTGATGAGTCGGTAAAAGGTTTCGCCGTCTTGGATATAACCCAGTTCTACCCGGGCGATTTCCGAAATGGCCTCTTGACCGTTTTCCAAATCATAGACTTCGGCGGCAAGGGAATGATTGCGTAGGGCAAGTGTCTGGTTTTTTTCTTCTTGAACGGCAATCTGTTCTCTCAGACTGCTGTTGCGTCCGATACTGCCTTTGCCGAACCACAGGCTGTATTGGCAACAGACAAGTGCGAAGGATAAAACGACAGTTACCCACTTCATACCTTAACCTTTTCTTATTTGCCCAGTTGGTAGAATGCGGCTTTGCCGGGGTAGTAGGCGGCTTCCGCCAATTCTTCCTCGATACGCAGCAGTTGGTTGTATTTCGCCATACGGTCGGAACGGGACAGGGAACCGGTTTTAATCTGCATACAGTTGGTGGCGACTGCCAAGTCGGCAATGGTGCTGTCTTCGGTTTCGCCGGAGCGGTGGCTCATCACGCTGGCGTAGCGGTTGCGTTTTGCCAGATCGACGGCTTTCAGGGTTTCACTCAAAGTACCGATTTGGTTGACTTTGACCAATAGTGCGTTTGCCACGCCTTTTTCAATGCCTTCGGCAAGGATTTTCGGATTGGTAACGAAGAGGTCGTCGCCAACGAGCTGGACTTTGCCGCCCAATTTTTCGGTCAGCAGTTTCCAGCCTTCCCAGTCGTTTTCATCCATGCCGTCTTCGATGGAGATGATGGGGAACTCGTTGACCAGACCTTCCAGATATTCGGCAAATTCCGCACTGGTGTAAAAGCGGCCTTCAGCTTCCAAGTGGTATTTGCCGTCTTTGTAGAATTCGCTGGACGCGCAGTCCAATGCGAATAATACGTCTTCGCCCGCTTTGTAGCCGGCGGCTTCGGTGGCTTCAACCATCAGTTGCAGGGCTTCTTTGTGGCTGTTCAGGTTGGGGGCGAAACCGCCTTCGTCGCCGACTGTGGTCGGGAAGCCTTTGCTGTCGCACAGTTTTTTTAGAGCGTGGAAGATTTCCGCACCGCAGCGCAACGCTTCGCGGAAAGATTTTGCGCCGACGGGCATAATCATAAACTCTTGGATGTTCAAGCTGTTGTTGGCGTGTTCGCCGCCGTTGATGACGTTCATCATCGGTACGGGCAGGGACATCGGGCCTGCGCCGCCCAAGTAGCGGTAAAGCGGCAGGCCTGAGTCTTCGGCAGCGGCGCGTGCAACCGCCATAGAAACCGCCAAAGTCGCGTTCGCACCCAAATTGCCTTTGTTTTCAGTACCGTCCAATTCAATCATAATTTGATCGATATAAGATTGCTCGTTGGCATCGATACCGATGAGGGCTTGGGCGATTTGGTTGTTGACGTGTTCGACTGCCTTCAATACGCCTTTGCCGGAATAACGGGATTTGTCGCCGTCGCGCAGTTCCAAAGCCTCTTTTTGACCGGTGGACGCGCCGCTCGGTACGGCTGCACGTCCCATTACGCCGGATTCGAGCAATACATCACACTCGACTGTGGGGTTGCCGCGTGAGTCCAAAATTTCGCGGGCGAAAATATCAACGATTGCGCTCATGAATGTTCTCCAAGTGAAGTGAAGGGAGGTAAAAAATGGGAGGGCTTCAGACGGCCTCTTTGCCGGAAAGCCGCCAACTTAAAACTGCTGAAAGTAGGGCGGCTGCCATGAAAATCATGCTGGAAATGCCGTGCCACATTCCGAAAGATCCGCCTACAACCGACAACAGCCAATTTTCATGCCCGTATTTCAACGCCTCGATAACGGGGGTAACCAAAAATTGGTTGGCGGTAAGGGCGGACAATAAAAAAAGCAGCAGGGCGGTTTGCCGCCGGGTTAGGGCGGCAAAGGCGGCAGCCAGTACCGCGCCCCAGACGGCAAGCCCGCTCCAAGAGAGGATGTCGAACAATACGCCAGCAATTTCGCCCGCCTGCATTTTGGGCAGCATTTTGAACAGCACCGGTGCGGCGATATAACCCGTCATAATCTGCATACCGAGCCACAAGGTTGCGGCATACAGGCTGATTTTTCGGAAAGTCTGCATCATAAGGCGAAACCGTGTTATTCGATTGTTAAAATCGGTTGTGATTTGATTAAATCGTCCAATGCTTTGATGCGGATTAAAAAATCTTCTAAAAGGTGCAGCGGCAGCGCGCTAGGACCGTCGCATTTCGCCAGTTTCGGATCAGGGTGGGATTCGAGAAACAGACCGGCAAGGCGGGTTGCCATGCCTGCAAGTGCCAAATCCAAAGCCTGTGCGCGACGACCGCCGGATGCGGCAGAACCGGCATCGCGGGTTTGCAGGGAATGGGTAACGTCGAAAATAACCGGCAGGTTGCCGCAAGTCTGTTTCATCACGCCGAAGCCGAGCATATCGACAACGAGGTTGTCGTAGCCGAAGCTGCTGCCGCGTTCGCATAAAATCAGCTTCCCGTTGCCGGCTTCGCGGAATTTTTCCACGATGTTTTTCATTTGCGAAGGGCTGAGGAACTGCGGTTTTTTGATGTTAACGACGTTGCCGGTTTTTGCCATGGCAACCACTAAATCGGTCTGCCGTGCGAGAAAGGCGGGAAGCTGGATGACATCGCACACTTCGGCGACGGGTTGGCACTGATGGGGTTCGTGTACGTCGGTAATGACGGGGATGCCGAATTCCGCTTTGACTTTTTCGAAAATCTTTAAGCCTTCTTCCAAGCCTACGCCGCGATAAGAATGGATGGAGGAACGGTTTGCCTTGTCGAAAGAGGCTTTAAAGATATAAGGAATACCGAGTTTTCGGGTAACTTTGACGTAATGCGCGCAGGTTTGGAGGGTGGAATCCAAGCCTTCCAAAACGTTGATGCCGCCAAACAGTACGAAAGGAGCATCGTTACCGACGGTAATGCCGTTGATTTTAATATCCATGGTCAATGTCCGTTTTCAGGGTTACAGCACGGTGTGCGGCGGCTCATAGGAGATGATGTCGCGGATTTTATTGTTTCCGTCCACTAAGACGACTTTGGGTTCGTGTGCGGCGATTTCGGGTTCGGAAAGTTGGATATAAGACATAATGATGACGATGTCGCCTTTCTGCACCAGCCTTGCCGCCGCCCCGTTCAGGCAGACCACGCCGCTGCCGCGTTTGCCTGCAATGGTATAGGTTTCAAAACGTTCGCCGTTGTTGTTGTTGACGATGGCGACTTTTTCGTTGGGGTAGATGCCTGCCGCGTCTAACAGGTCTTGATCGACGGTAATGCTGCCGACGTAGTTCAAATCGGCTTCGGTTACGGTGGCGCGGTGGATTTTTCCGCCAAGCATAGTACGGAACATGTATTTCCTTTTGGTTTGTGTGCGGTCTGACGGGCGTGATGCCGTCTGAAAATCTGAATGCCGTATTATAGTGGAGTTTCCTTCAAATTCATAATGGCAAGGCTTCGGGTAGGGAAGCTGTTTTCAGACGGCATTTCATTTTTGCCGATTGGCAATCCGGCTCAACTCTCCCAATCGATTGAGAAAATGCTGCCGTCCAAATGCAGTTTGACGGCAAGGATTTCGTCGCTTTCCATATTGGCGGGCATATAATCCATAACGGCAAAAGCCGGACTTTCTGCCCATAGGCTGATATAGGTCAACTGCATGGTGCGGACAAACTTTGCCGCATCGCGGCTTGTTTGGGTATCTTCGGTGTGAAAGTCGATATAGCGGCTGTCCCGTTTCAAATATTCCGTCAGTGCGGCGCGTGCAGCATCGTCGGCTTTTTCCAATTCGGACAGGAAGGCGGCAAATGCATCCAATGTTTTGGTTGGCAGGCTGTTTTCATTTTCTGCCCACAGGGATACCTCGACAAGATTGCCTTTGACGGTCAGCTCGTCTTCCCAGAGGACATCTTCTTCTCCGTCAAAACCTTCGGTGGACAGTTGTTGGAAATAGGGGTGAAAAATCGACATGATTGTTCCTTTGGTGAGGATTGGGGGATTGTATGCCGTCTGAACGGTGTTCTTCAGACGGCATCGTTACATCAATTTCCTTTGGACAGGCGTTTGCTTTGCAGGGTTTTTAGCACGGTTTTGACGGTGTTGATCCGTACTTCGATGTTTTCCATTTCCGCTGCAAACCTCAATTTGTTTGCCCCTGCCAGCCGGTATTTTTTATCTGTCTGAATCAGCAGGATGATTTCTGTCGGGTCGATTTGGTGGTGTTTACCGAAGGTAATGGTTACGGCTTCGCCGGTGGCGTCGATGGCGTCTATACCCAATTCTTTTGCGGCGAGCCGCAGGTGGTGGCTTTCGATGAGGGTTTTGACGGGTTGTTCTGGCAGGCCGAAGCGGTCGACGAGTTCTTCGTGTATTGCGTTGATTTGCTGCACGGTTTCGCAGACGGCGAGACGTTTGTAGAGGACGAGCCGTTCGTGGATGTCGGGGCAATAGTCTTCAGGCAGTAATGCCGGGCTGTGCAGTTTGATTTCGGTGGTAATACCCAACGGTGCGTCGAGGTCGGGTTGGCGGCCTTTTTTGAGGTCGCGCACGGCCTGTTTGAGCATTTCGGTGTAGAGCGTGAAGCCGACCTGCATCATTTCGCCGGACTGCCCTTCGCCGAGGATTTCGCCTGCGCCTCGGATTTCCAAATCCTGCATGGCGAGGGTGAAACCTGCGCCGAGTTCGTCTGCCGCCGCGATGGCGTCGAGGCGTTTTTCTGCGTCTTTGGTGATGTATTCGGGCGTGAGCAGGTAGGCGTAGGCTTGGTGGTGGCTGCGGCCGACGCGCCCGCGAAGCTGGTGCAGTTGCGCCAGCCCGAATTTGTCGGCACGGTTGATGATGATGGTGTTGGCGTTGGGGATGTCGATGCCGGTTTCGATGATGGTGGAACAGAGCAACACGTTAAATCTTTGTTGCAAAAAGTCGCGCATCACTTGCTCCAGCTCGCGCTCGCGCAGTTGTCCGTGTGCCACGCCGATGCGGGCTTCGGGCAGCAGGGTTTCCAGCCGCTCGCGTATGTTTTCGATGGTATCCACTTCATTGTGCAGGAAAAACACTTGTCCGCCGCGCTTGAGTTCGCGCAACACGGCTTCGCGCACGCTGCCTTCGCTGAACGGTTTGACAAAGGTTTTGACGGCGAGGCGGCGGCTGGGCGCGGTGGTAATCAGCGAGAAGTCGCGCAGGCCTTCGAGCGCCATGCTGAGGGTACGCGGAATCGGCGTAGCGGTCATGGTGAGGATGTCGACATTGGCACGCAGGCGTTTGAGCTGCTCTTTTTGGCGCACGCCGAAGCGGTGTTCTTCATCGATAATCACTAAACCTAAGTTTTTGAATTTTATGTCGTCCTGCACCAATTTGTGCGTACCGATAACGATATCGACCGTACCGCCCGCCATGCCTTCCAGCGCAGCTTTGGTGGCTTTGCTGTTGTTGAAACGCGAAAGGCTGGCGACTTTTACAGGGAAATCGGCGAAGCGGTCGGCGAAATTTTGCGCGTGCTGCTCGACCAAAAGCGTGGTCGGTGCGAGTACGGCAACCTGTTTGCCACCCATCACCGCCACAAACGCAGCGCGTAGGGCGACTTCGGTTTTGCCGAAGCCGACATCGCCGCAAATAAGGCGGTCCATCGGCTTCGCCTGCGTCAGGTCTTTAATCACGGCGGCGATGGTGGCGGCCTGGTCTTCGGTTTCTTCGTAGCCGAAGCCGTCGGCAAACGCCTGATAGTCCAATTCGTTGATTTCAAACTTGTGTCCCGATTGGGCGGCGCGTTGGGCGTAGAGGTTGAGCAACTCGGCGGCGGTGTCGCGCGCTTTTTCGGCGGCTTTGCGCTTCGCCTTGTTCCACGCGCCGTTGCCGAGCTTGTGCAGGGCAACGTTTTCATGCGCCTGACCGGAGTAGCGGCTGATTAAATGCAGTTGCGAAACGGGCACATAAAGCTGTGCTTCGCCCGCGTATTCGAGTAACATCATTTCGTTGGTTTCGCCGCCCAAGTCCATCGTTACCAAGCCCATATACCGCCCGATGCCGTGTTCTTCGTGCACGACAGGGTCGCCAATATTGATTTCGGCAAGGTCGCGCAACAGGCCGTCTGAAACGGCGGCGTGTTTCTTACGATGATGTTTGCGCGAGCGGGCGACATATTGATAAAGATCGGATTCGGTAATGACCGCGATGTTTTGATCTTCTAATTTAAACCCGTAAGCCAACGGCGCCACTGTAATCATCAGCGGCTCATGCGCCGACAAAAAGCCCTGCCAGTCGGACACGCTTTTGGCTTTCAAACCGTTTTGCTGCAAGAAACCGAGCATGGTTTCGCGCCGTCCCAAACTTTCGGCGCACAGCAAAATTCGTCCGTCAAAGGCCGTCTGAAAATCTTTCAATGCCTGCAACGGTTCATCTGCTTGGCGGTTGACGGCCAAGTTTGGCAACGTATGTTCATCACCAAAAATATCCGGCAATACCTGACCATAATTTTTCAGACGGCCTGCGAACACATCGGCAGAGAGATACAAATGCTGTGGAAGTAAAGGCGGATAAGTTTCATCGCCCTGCGCCATGGCGTAACGCGATTTGACGTCGCCCCAAAAGCGGTTTGCCTCGGCGTGAACATCGCCCAAAGAGACAAACAACGCATCTTCGCCGATATAGTCAAACAGCGTTTCCAGCTCGTTTTCAAAAAACAGCGGCAGGTAGTATTCCACGCCCGCGCCGAAGTGGCCGTTGCTGACGGCTTTGTACACGGCGGCATCGTTCGGATTGCCATCGACTTCCTCGCGGAAGCGGCTGCGGAAGATTTTTTGCGCCTCGCTGTCGTTGGGGAATTCGTGCGCCGGCAGCAGGCGGATTTCGGAAACGGGGGAGATGGTGCGCTGCGTGTCGGTGTCAAAGGTTTTGATGCTGTCGATTTCATCGTCGAACAAATCGATGCGGTAGGGCATCTCGCTGCCCATCGGGAATAAATCCACAATGCCGCCGCGCACGGCAAACTCGCCCGCCGCAACAACGTGGGAAACATGGTTGTAGCCCGCATCTACTAAATCGGTTTTCAGACGGCCTATATCCAAAGTCTGCCCCGTTTTCAGCCAAAACGTGCGCCCCGCCAGAAACGGCACGGGCGGCAGCTTCTGCATCGCCGTGGCAACCGGCACGAACAACACATCCGCCGCGCCGCTTTTAATCTGCCACAACGCCGACAGCCGCTCCGACACCAAGTCCTGATGCGGCGAAAAACGCTCGTAAGGCAGCGTTTCCCAGTCCGGCAGGAACACCGCCGTATCGTGCGGACGGAAAAACCGCCACGCCGTCTGAAGGCGCAACGCCTGTTCCGCATCTTGGGTCAGCACGACTTTGAGCCGCTTATGCGGCAGATAACGCGCCAAAGCCAAGGGCAGCGAGCCTTGCGAAAGATTGGGCCAACGGGATTTTTCACGGGGTTTGGGGATGGGGTAGGTCATAGTGCGGCAATAGGCGGACAGTGATGCAAACAGTCATTTTAGCACGGGAGGGTGCGCGATGCCGTCTGAAAGGCCGGCGGATTGTTGCCCGGCGCACTTTGTGGTAAAGTTTAGAAAATCAACTCTAAACTGTGGCAGGCGGTTTGACCGGCCGCCGATTAATGGGAACCGACAGAGGAAGCCGATGATACACACCGAACCGAGCGCGCAGCCGTCAACTATGGACACGGCTGCTTTTTTAAAGCACATCGAATCCGCATTCCGCCGCATTTTTTCAGACGGCATCGACCTGATGCGATACCTGCCCGAAGACAAATGGCTTGCCTTGAAGCATGCGGGTTTGCTGCTGCCCTTCCTCGACAAAAAACACGGCGGGCGCAAGGGCAGCCAGTTTGAAATTCAGGAAGTATTGCGGATTGCGGGGCATTACGGCGTGCCCATTACGCTGCGTACCGGCATCGAAGGCGCGCTGGTGTTGCAGCCTCTGCAAGAATTCGGCGGCGAAGCGCAAATCGCACAGGGTTTGGAGATGATTTTCAAAGGCGAGGGCGGCGGTTTGGGCATTACCGAACCCGAAACCTCCGGCGCGGCGATTGCCCGCGAAATGCAGTCCTACTACGAATATACCGACGATAAAACCATTTACGTCAACGCCGCGAAATACTGGCAGGGCAACTCGCAGAGCGACTTCCTCCTCGTCGCCGCCAAAGAGCGCAAAAACGGCAAACTCGCCAAAGTCATCGACCTGCTGCTCGTCCCCAAAACATACATCCGCTGCGAAACCCTCGCATCCGAAGGTCTGCGCGCCGTCCGTTACGCCGTCAACCGCATCGATGCCCAAATGCCTGCCGCTGCCGTGATGAAACTCTCTCAGGGCGACGCCGCCGGTTTGCGCGCGTTCCAAAACATCTTTATCCGCAGCCGTCTGCAACTGGTCGGTATGACGCACGGCATTATGGAATACATCCTTGAAAACCTGGACCGATACGTCCGCAACGACATCAGATTCGTCGATTACGAACGCCGCGAAATCCAACGCCGCCATCAGGTTTCCGAAATCCTTTACCGCTACGTCTGCCGTTTCGTTTCGCCCGTCTCGCCTGTCGCCCATCAATTAATGGAGGCAAACATCGTCAAAACCCTCGCCACGGAATACACTTACGCCGCCGCGCAAATGTTGCAAAAACTCTTGGGCGCGAAGGGTTTTGAACGCGGACACACCGCCGGCAATATCGCTATCGACATCCGTCCCTTCACGATTTTTGAAGGCCCGAACGATATGCTTTATGCCGAAATTTACGACCAGTTCGTCCGCGCCACCGCCGAAGAAAAAGAAGCAGGTATTAAGTTGGACAAAAACCAAACCCTGCTCGACCGCCTGCAAACCGATGCCCGCTTTGCCGCCGTCGCCCGAAGCTGCACCTTGCCCGAAGATATCCGCAGCTTCTTGCAGGAACACACCCTGACCGATGCCTGCGCCCTGCAAAAAGTCTTCATCGGCAAAATTATCGCCCGACTTTTCGCCTTCGTTCAGGCGGAACACGAAGACACCGCAGCCTTCTTGTCAAACGACATCCGCAAAGATATCTTAGACTGCCGATATTGCGGATAGCGGGCAAATACGGAGCAGGCAATGCCGTCTGAAGGGGGAACGTGCCTTCAGACGGCATTTCCGGCGGCGGCACACGGATTTCGGGCGGTGCAAAAGGCAACGCGCGGCATTCCGCAAAGCCGCCGATTGCGCCGGATGCCGCATTTCGCGCCGCGCTCTTGTGCCACTTTCCCACTTACCCTATTTGTTCGGAATGTATTGATGAAAAAGAGAAAAATACTGCCGTTGGCAATTTGTTTGGCGGCTTTGTCTGCCTGTACGGTGATGGAGGCCCGCCCGCCCCAGGCAAATGAAGCCCAAGCCCCCCGCGCGGATGAAATGAAAAAAGAAAGCCGCCCCGCGTTTGACGCGGCAGCCGTACCGGTATCCGACAGCGGGTTTGCCGCCAATGCAAATGTCCGCCGTTTTGTGGACGATGAAGTCGGGAAAGGGGATTTTTCCCGGGCGGAATGGCAGAATTTTTTTGACAAAGCGGCTTATAAGGCGGACATCGTCAAGATTATGCACCGTCCTTCCACATCGCGTCCGTGGTATGAGTTCCGCACGGGAAATTCGGGCAGGGCAAAATTTCACGGCGCGCGCCGGTTTTATGCGGAAAACCGCGCGGTTATCGATGATGTGGCGCAAAAATACGGCGTGCCTGCCGAGCTTATCGTGGCGGTTATCGGGATTGAAACGAATTACGGCAAAAATACGGGCAGTTTCCGTGTGGCGGACGCATTGGCGACTTTAGGCTTCGATTATCCCCGCCGCGCCGGGTTCTTCCAAAAAGAATTGGTCGAGCTTTTAAAGCTGGCAAAAGAAGAGGGCGGCGATGTTTTCGCCTTTAAAGGCAGCTATGCGGGCGCAATGGGTATGCCGCAATTTATGCCTTCGAGCTACCGGAAATGGGCGGTGGATTATGACGGGGACGGACATCGGGACATATGGGGCAACGTCGGTGATGTCGCGGCATCGGTTGCCAATTATATGAAGCAGCACGGTTGGCGCACGGGCGGGAAAATGCTGGTGTCTGCAACATTGGCACCGGGTGCGGATGTTCAGGAAATCATTGGCGAAAAAACCGCCCTTACGCGGACGGTGGCGGATTTGAAGGCTTACGGCATCATACCCGGGGAAACGCTCGCAGATGATGAAAAGGCGGTTTTGTTCAAACTGGAAACCGCACCGGGCGTGTTTGAATATTATTTGGGTTTGAACAATTTTTATACGGTATGGCAGTACAACCACAGCCGGATGTATGTAACGGCGGTCAGGGACATTGCCAATTCGCTCGGCGGCCCGGGATTGTAGTGTTTTTAAAAATGCCGTCTGAACCACGTTTCGGTTCGGACGGCATTTTTGCATCCTTTTGTGGGGATTTCCGCATCAGGGCGGTATTCGTGGCGAAGCCCGCTTCAGACGGCATTGCCGGTTAAGGTTTGTCCGAAGGAGGATGTCCCTGTCCTTTGGCGGGTGGGAGGAAAAGTATGCAGGGATTGCTTTTAATCTGATTCCAAAAACTTTTGATCAGGTTGCGGATGCTGCCGATTTTCGTGCCGCGCGAGCGCAGGGCGACGAAGAGGGCGAGGGTGAAGCTGACGATGAGGTTGACCAGGCCGATGGCGAGGACGCTGCAAATGCCGAGCAGGAATGTGCCCAAGCCGACGTTGCCACTGACGGCGGCGTAGCCGAGGTTGGCAGAGGAGAAGGCGACATGGCGGATGTCCAGCGGCAGACCGAGGAGGTGTCCGAAGTAGCCGGTCATGCCCAAGAGCATACCGAAGATGAAGTTGCCGACCAGCGAGCCGTAGTGTTTGTGAATGTAGGCGGCGAGGACGCGGCGGGGTTTGGGGCGCATGATTTTGCGCAACAAGGGATTGAAGGGCAGGCGTTGGCGCAGGTTGAGGTAGTCGGCGCGGTTGTCGAAAAAACCTGCGATGATGCCGGAGCAGAACAGCCACAGGCCTGCAATGGCGGCATACCACAGCGTCGGGTAAGCGATGATGTCTATGGATTTGAACTGGTAGGCGGTGGTGTGGGCATCAAGTATAGGCTGTTGGTGCAGATGGGCATAGCCGAACGATATGGCACACGCCAAAAGGATGGCGATGGAAACGTTGCCGAAGACGGCGACGCTTTGGGAGCGGCATACGTCGATGAGGAGCTTGGCGAGTTTGTTGTCCACCGCTTTGCCGCCTTCGTTGAGATCGACCTGTTCGGCAAAGCTGGCGGCAGTCATCGCGGGCTGTTTGGTGGCGACGGTGCAGTGCAGCATATGGATAATCATAAAGCCGATGCCGTAGTTGAACCCCGCCGACAAGGAGGCGAGGAAGGGGCTGAGGCCGAGTGTGCCGATGTGGATTTTGAGCAACGCCATCAGGGCGATGATGATGCCGCCGCCTGCCGCCGAGTAGAACATTTTGAAATATTCTTTGCGGTTGCGGGTGATGTAGTGTTCGCCGTGGTGGCTTTTGTTTTCGGTAATGCTGCGGGCGAGCATACGGATGCTGCTGCGGCGCAGGTGGCGGGTGCTGTATTGTTCGACCGCCGCGTAGATGAGGGAGTTCATCAGGGCGATGGTCAGGCGGTTGCTGTTGCCGGCACCGGTTTGGATGTCGGTGAGCAGCTTCAGACGGCCTACGGTCTGCCGGAGCCGTTCGAGCAGGTGGGCGACTTTGACCGACGAACCGGAGCCGGCCCCCGTCCCTTTGCGGCGCAAATAGTCAATTTGGCTGAAACATTGGTCGAACATCACTTCGAGGTGGGCGGTGTCGTAAGGCGCGGTGCTGTTGCGGTAGTGTTCGACCAGTTTGGCGGTTTCGCGCTGGAGGGCGACGAAGGAAGAATCGGCTTCCAGCAGGCGCGGGGAGATGCGGATGAGGTCGGGTTCGATGGCTTCGGATGCCGTCCAGACAGACAGCATTTCGATGGCGCGCAAACGGGCATCGGCAAGGCGGATGCACGCCGTCTGCAATTTGGACGGTTCGGCGTGACTCCGGATGAGTTCGTATAAAACCAGCCATTGGCGGATATTGAGCGTTTGCAGCCATTTGTCGTCGTTTTCGGAATGGAAAAGATAAAGGAAGACTTCGCCCAAGTTGGCAAAATCTTTATATGACGGGCTGAAGCGTTCGTAGATGCGTATGCCCATTTCCCGGGCAAAGCTGTGGCGCGAGAAGATGCCGAGTTTGATAAGTGCCGGATAAATGTGTATTTGCGCGAGCCAGATGTAAAAACACCGGCTGAAGCGGGAGAGCAATTCCCTGTCTTGTTTGAATGTGTCGATAATCAGGTCGAAACGCTCCCCCGCACATTTTTTGCCGCCACGGCGCAAAAATTTAATCAATGCGTTGAGGACGTTGACAAAATCGGTATGTCCCAAGCTGTCCGAAAGCAGGGGGCGCAGGTTTTGAGGGGTAATTTTCTTCATATCAGCCATTGTACCGCATCGGCAATCCGGCGTTAAACGCCCCGATGGCGGGGAGGGTGCGCCTGCGGAAGGCGGCGCATTTTCCGCCGGTTTGAAATCAAACTATATTAATGATATAATAAATATCGATAAATCAATCTGATAGAATAATCTGTATTGATTTTTAATTTTTTCGATTATAACAATTTCGGCCGGTTTGTGCATTTCGTCATCCGGAAGCCGATATTTTGCCGGCAGGTTTTGACCGCTTTGCCCGATGACCGGGTTTGTCTGTTTTTAACAAAGGAGTGAGAAGGTTTGTCCCTGTCTGAATTTATAGAAAGCCGAACGTCATTTAATCCGATGGTTATTTTGACGACTTTGTTTTTCGTGTGTGTTTTGGTGGTATTGGTTTTAACCGTGCCGGATCAGGTGCAGATGTGGCTCGACCGGGCAAAAGAAGTCATTTTTACCGAGTTCAGCTGGTTTTATGTTTTAACGTTTTCCATTTTTCTGGGTTTCCTGCTGATACTCTCGGTCAGCAGTTTGGGAAACATCAGGCTCGGACGGGATGAAGATGTGCCGGAATTCGGCTTCCTGTCGTGGCTGGCGATGCTGTTTGCGGCCGGGATGGGCGTGGGTCTGATGTTTTTCGGCGTGGCAGAGCCGTTGATGCATTATTTTTCGGACATTACGGCCGGTACGCCGGAACACAGGCAGCAGCAGGCATTGCTGTACACGGTGTTCCATTGGGGCGTTCACGCCTGGTCGGTGTACGGTACGATTGCATTGGCTTTGGCTTATTTCGGTTTCCGCTACAAGCTGCCGCTTGCCCTGCGTTCTTGTTTTTACCCCCTGTTGAAAGAAAAAATTTCCGGAAGGTTCGGCGATGCCATTGATATTATGGCGTTGCTTGCTACTTTTTTCGGCATCATCACCACATTGGGGTTCGGGGCTTCGCAACTGGGCGCCGGATTGCAGGAAATGGGCTGGATTGCCGAAAACAGCTTCAGCGTGCAGGTTTTGATTATCGCCGCCGTCATGTCCCTCGCCGTCGTTTCGGCAATATCCGGCGTGGGGAAGGGCGTGAAGGTGTTGAGCGAGTTGAACCTGGGCCTTGCGTTTTTGCTGCTGTTTTTTGTTTTGGCGGCGGGTCCCACTGTTTACCTGTTGTCGGCATTCGGCGACAACATAGGGAACTACCTCGGAAATCTGGTGCGCCTCAGTTTTAAAACTTATGCGTACGAACGGGAACACAAGTCGTGGTTTGAATCTTGGACGGTGCTTTATTGGGCGTGGTGGTGTTCTTGGGCGCCGTTTGTGGGTTTGTTTATCGCGCGCATTTCAAAGGGGCGTACCATCCGCGAGTTTGTCTTCGGGGTTTTGCTCATACCCGGTCTGTTCGGCGTTTTGTGGTTTACCGTCTTCGGCAATACGGCGATTTGGCTGAATGACGGGGTTGCGGGGGGAATGCTCGAAAAGATGACCTCCTCTCCGGAAACGCTGCTTTTTAAATTCTTTAATTACCTCCCCCTGCCCGAATTGACGAGCATCGTCAGCCTGCTGGTCATTTCCCTGTTTTTTGTAACTTCTGCCGATTCCGGGATTTATGTCCTGAACAATATTACCTCTCGGGACAAGGGCTTGAGCGCGCCACGGTGGCAGGCGGTTATGTGGGGCGTGCTGATGTCTGCCGTTGCCGTTTTGCTGATGCGCTCGGGCGGGCTAGGCAACCTGCAGTCTATGACCCTGATTGTTTCCCTGCCGTTTGCCCTGCTGATGCTGATAATGTGTTTCAGCCTGTGGAAAGGATTGAGTGCGGATAAGAAATATTTTGAGACCCGGGTTAACCCTACCAGTGTATTTTGGACGGGCGGCAAGTGGAAAGAACGGCTGGTGCAGATAATGAGCCAGACGCAGGAGCAGGATATTTTAAAATTCCTCAAACATACCGCATCGCCCGCTATGCACGAGTTGCAACGGGAGCTTTCGGAAGAATACGGCTTGAGCGTCCGGGTCGATAAGATGTTTCATCAGGACGAGCCCGCAATCGAGTTCGTCATTCGGAAAGAGACGATGCGCGATTTTATGTACGGGATTAAGTCTGTCGGGCAGGATGTATCCGACCAGTTGATTAACGACGGCAACCTGCCGCATATCCGGCACCAGACAACTTACAAACCCTACGCTTATTTTTTCGACGGGCGCGTCGGGTACGATGTGCAGTATATGAACAAGGACGAGCTGATTGCCGACATTTTGAAAAATTACGAACGTTATTTGATGTTGTTGGATGATGTCGGTCAGGAACTGATGGCGCACGAGCAGGTGGAATTGGCAGAGTAAATGCCTTTTCTCCGGCGTTTGCCAAAAAAATGCGGTGAATCAGATTCACCGCATTTTTTTGCCGGACGGGGCTTCAGACGGCACGGCGTTCATTTGTTTCCTTCAAACTGCTCCTTCAGCACCCGTTTCAATACTTTGCCCGTAGCGTTGCGCGGCAGCGCGTCTTTAAAGTGGATCTGTTTGGGGATTTTGAAATTTGCCAGCACGGTACGCAGGTGGCGGCGGATTTCGTCCTCGCCCAGATTCATACCTTCCTTCAATTGGACGAAGGCGACGATTTCCTCGTCGGCATAACGGTCTTTCACGCCGATGACGGCGGCGGCTTCGACGGCATCGAGTTTGTAGATTTCTTCTTCGATCTCGCGCGGATAGACATTTTGACCTTTGGAAATAATCAAATCTTTTTTGCGGTCGACGATAAAGATGAAGCCGTCCTCGTCTATGGTAACGAAATCGCCCGTTTTCAACCAGCCGTTGACGATGGTTTCATCGGTGGCGGCAGGCATATTGAGGTAGCCCCGCATCACCGAACCGCCCCTGACAATCAGTTCGCCCACTTCGCCGCGCGGCACTTCGACCAGTTCTTCATCGACGGCTTTGACTTCCAAACCGGGAAGGGGGATGCCGACGCTGCGGGCTTTTTGCCTCTCGGGCGTATTGACGGCGACGACGGGCGAGGCTTCGCTCAGTCCGTAGCCTTCCAGCAATTTGGCGCGGGGGAACTTGGCTTTGAAATCGAGGATGGTTTGTTCCGCCAAAGGCGCGCCGCCGCTGATAAACAGGCGGATGCGGTTGAACCATCTGAAATACCAAGGGATTTTCGCCTTGCTCATCGCGGTGTAAATCGCGGGCACACCCAAAAACACGGTCGCGCGTTTGAGCAGGGCCTGTTTCAAAACGTTGGAAAACGGGAAAACGGATTTGACCAAAATAATCGAACAGGCCATATAAATCGGCAGCAGCACCATAGCCGTCAGCGTGAAGCTGTGGAACATCGGCAGAAAAACGATAAAGCGGTCGCGCTTGGAGATTTTAAAGATGCGTTCGATGCCGTTCAGGTTGGCGAACAGGTTGGCGTAGCTGATTAGCGCGCCTTTGGGATGCCCCGTCGTGCCGGAGGTGTAGATGATGTGTGCCAAATCATTTATCCGGGGTTGGCGGCCCAAGTCGGGTTTTTCGGGGAAGCGGCGCACGTCTTCAAAAAAGGCATCGCCTTCCGCCGCTCCGCCGCCCTGCCAGCTTTTGCCTGTCCAAATGATTTTTTCGACGGGCGTTTGCGCCTTCAAGCCCGCCAATTCTTTTGAAAGGCCGGTCGAGGCGAACAGGAAGCGCGCCTTGCAGTCGTTCAAAATATATGCGTATTCGCTGTTTTTCAAAAATGTGTTCATCGGTACGGCAACCGCGCCGATGGCGGACACGGCGAAATAGGCGGTAATAAATTCCGTGGAATTGGAAACCGCCAGCGCGACCGTGTCGCCGAACTTCACGCCGATATTTTGCAGATACGCCGCGACGGCTTCGGCTTCCTGCTTGAGCGCGCGGTAGGCGGTTTTTTCCTTGCCGTCGAACACTGCCGTGCCGTTGCCGTTTTTGCGGCAGGCGGCGGTCAGCATTTCGTAGAAATTGGCATAAGTCCGGTTCATGAAACTTCCTTTATGGTTGCGGACGGCGAACGCCCTCATTTGAAAACAATATGCCGTCTGAAAACGGAAGGCGGCAGTTTATCATCTTTGCCTTCAGACGGCATATCAAACGCCGCCTTTGCGCCGTATGCCGGAGGTTCGCCCCCGTCCTTCCGATGCCTGAGGCAAATGCCGTCTGAAACACTATTTTTGTCCGACAGTTTTCTGGCAAGTGAAACAATAGACTTTGCCGTTGAATTTTACTTTATTCTGCCAGCAAAACTTAGCCACATTCTCGGAAACGGTTTTATGGCATGAGCAGCAGAACAAACGTCGAGCGGGTACGGGCTGTGTTTTATCTTTAGGGTTTGTTTCAGGGGTGTTTTCTGGCTCCGCAATACCAAAGCGCGCCTTCCAATCAATTTGTAACGGTTTATGAAGTTTGACCAGTTTTTGAGCTAAGTCCATAACCGTGTCTGCGGATACAATTTTTGACATGGAAGCCATTTGATGCAGAAAGGCAGATGGGCTGATTTCATCAATATCTTTGTCAATCCGTTTTTTCAACTGCTCATTCTTAATAATTCTTTCCAACTCTTTCGGATTTTGACTGTTCTTGGGCCGATAGATAATGGCAGAATTTGCAACCAAAATAAGACTGTGCAGGGAGGGCTTCATTTTCAGCCCCATTCTGACGGGCAGTTCGATTTCGTCGCTTCTGAACAGTCTGGACAAAAACAACTGGTGACGGTTGTTTTGTTCGATAGGTGAAGCGATGCCATAGGGTTTACCTTGGTAAAATGCCGAAAATTCCCCATATTCATTAATGGCAATACCTTCGCCAAACCGTTTGCTTTCGCAAACATAGATTTCTAAGAAACGGTTGATTAATAAGTGATCAATCTGCGCGGAATGTCCTTCCAACTCTAAGCGTAAATCATGAATGACTGCCCAATTTTTGTTGTTTCCATAGAGGAAGTTGATTTGATAAGCAGCTTCTTTTTCACCTTTTAATCCAGACTGGATGTTGCGGATTTCTCTCTGAATCTGATTTTTCTGCTCTTGGGACAGCTGTGGCAACTCAAGCAGCCGGTTTAATTCCGACAAATCATTTTCCCGATTATCAGAATCTTTAATAATCATATTGTTTCCTTGATGTTTTCTATTTACAGTGTTTTCAGAAGGCATCTGTATTTTTCATGTCGTCTGAAAGTCTTGGGTTTACGGTTTTGCGTGTGCGGAGCGGACGAGTTCTTCGAGGCTGTCGGCGAGCATTTCCGCTGCGCGCCGGTAGCCTTTGGCGGAGAAGTGTACGCCGTCTTTGGAGGCCCATCCTTGGTTGAGCCAGTTTTTCATACTGCAAACGCCGCCCATCGCGTTTTGCCAAGACCAGAACATCGTCTGCCCCTGACGGGCGACGCGCCGCTGCATCTGTTGGACTTCGGTCAGGCGGGCGGGGCGTGTGCCGCATACGCCGAGCGTGTTTTTCAGGGATTCGGGTGCGCCGATGATGAGGATGCCGGCGGCAGGCAGGCTGTCGCGGATTTGGCGGACGGTATCCAGCCATTTCTGTTCGGTGTCGGCAATGTCGATGTTGTCGCCGAAGGCTTCGTTGGTACCGTAGGCAAGGATGACTAGATCGGCACCGGTTTGGGCAAGGTCGTTCATACGGTCGGCACGCCATTTCGACCAATGGGTCAATTGTGCGCCGTTGATGCCCATGGCGGAAACGGTAATGCCGCCGGCGGGATTTTCGATGTTGATGAAGCCGATGTCCCACGGCATTTCGGTCTGTATGGTCAGGGGGAGTGCCGCGCCCGTATCCAGTACCTGCCAGCCGCCGCCGTTGGCGGAGACGGTGTTGCCGTTGACGGTCAGGGTTTGTTCGGCGAGCAGCGGTTTGGCAAACAGGGAAATGCGCTGTTTGCCGGTTTTGCCGTCAGATGCGGTCAGGGTCATGCTGCCGTTATCGCCTGTCCGGGCAAGGATGCCGCCGAGCGGGAAGTCTCCGGTATTGTTCCTGCTGGTGAGGCTTTGCCAGTTGCCGCTGTAACGGACGGCCGCCATGCGCTGCCCTTTGACGTTGGCGGGGTAAACCCAGCCTATGCCGCCGTCGCCCCATGTTTTTTGCAGGCGTTTGCGCAGGGTGTCGGTAAAGAAGTCGCCGGCGGTATGCGAGTCGCCGATTTGCAGGATGCGGAAGGTCTCGCCGCTGCCTTGTGCGACGGATTGGAGTTTTTTCATCCAAGGCGAGGCGGCGGCGTTGCTGTAATCGGTCAAGAGGCCGTCTTCGCCGGTGTAGGGCGCGGACGGGGAAACGGTAACGGTGTCGAGGCTGACGGAGGCAACGGGCAGGGCGTTTGCCTGGGTTGCGGCGAACAGGGCGGAAAATGTGATGAAGTGTCTGAGGTTCATGGTTGTCTGCCTGGTGTAAAAGTGAGTTTTTCCATTATTTTTTCCGCCAGCAGTTTTTGTCCTTCGGCGGTAAAGTGTATGCCGTCTTTACTGCGGTAGCGGACGGATTTTCCGTTGACGTTGACGGAGTCGGTGTAGCGGTCTTCTCCGCCGCTCAGGGTGTGTGCGGTGGGAATCAGGATGATTTTGCCTTTCAAATGTTCCGAAAGCAGTTTGTCGAGGTAGCGCATCTGCCCGTCAAGCTTGGTTTTTTTCATATAGGGGATGCCGAGCCAGACGACTTGGACGTGGTGCGTGCGTGCGGCTTCAAGGATGCGGTCGACGCGTTTCAGGTATTCTTGCGCCCATTCGTCGGAAGCGAATTTGAGGTAGCGTTTGCCGACGGGAAAATCCCACGGGTCGTTCGGACCGAGGAAGACGGCTAGCACGCTGATTTCGGGATGTTTTTTCAGGGTTTCTTCAATCGTTTTCGGCCAGTCGAAGAATGAGGGGTAGGACAGCCCCGTGCTTTGTTTGCTGAGGTTGACGGATTCGATGCCGTATTGCTGTTTCAGGCTTTTTTGCACGAAGGGGGCAACGCCCTGCATCAGCGAATCGCCGGCAAAAAAGACTTTGTCGCCGCTGCGGACGGCGGCGGCTTCGGTGTCTTGTTTCCATTCTGTTTCACCGGTTTGAGGGGCGGCTTCGGATGCGGCGGCTTCAGACGGCATATCTGTCGAACCGCCGCCTTGAGCCGTCGACGGCGTTTCGCCGGACAGGAAGGCTTTGATGCCGTCTGAAAAGGCGTAGGCGTTTTCTTGCAACGCCGCACCGGTTTGCCACCATCCGTAGGCGGCAAGCGGTTCGAGCGGACTGTTGCGGTGGTAGGTCTGCTGCCAGTAGGCGTTGATGGGGTTTTGGCTGAACCACACGGCAATCAGGGCAGACATCAATATGGAGGCGAAAAGGGAAAGAAAGTTTTTCATGTCCAAACCCTTAAAAATTGGCATAAATAAAACCGGGTATCCCCGAGGGGGCGAGGACGATAATCAGCAGCAGGATGATGGAAATCGGGATAAACCACAGCCACATCGGGATTTTTTCCAAACCTTTGACCGCGCCGTCGAAAGCGCGTTGCAGGTAAGGGTAGAGCAGCATCACGGATGCAAACGAGGCAAGCAGCAGCATATCCGCCCGTTGCGGCGCATTCCAGCCGGTGGCATTGGCAAAGAGGGCACTGAAAACCGCGCCTGCATCGTCGGGGTTTGCGGTATTGAAGACGACGAAGGTCAGGCAGACAAAATGGAAGGTAATGAGCCACGAGAGCGGCGCAAGGTATTTCAGACGGCATAGTGCGTTGCGTCCGAAATAGCGGTCGCCCGTGTTGAGCAGCACCAGTGCCGTGCCGTGCAGCGCGCCCCAAATGAGGAAGTTCCAGCCGTAGCCGTGCCAGATGCCCGAGAGCACCATTGCCGTCATCAGGTTGAGCTGTGTCCGTAAAAAGCCTTTTTTGCTGCCGCCCAAGGGGATGTAGATGTAGTCGCGTATCCAGGTGGAAAGGCTGATGTGCCATTTGTCCCAAAATGCACGGATGTTTAAAGCACGAAGCGGTGCTGAGAAGTTTTTGGGCAGTCGGAAGCCCAGCAGCATTGCCATGCCGATAACCAAATCGGAATATCCGGAAAAGTCTAAAAAGAGTTGGAAGGTATAGCCGTACACGCCGCCCAATACGCCCCAGCCGTCGAATTGGGCGGGATTTTCAAATACGGGCGACACCCAGTTTTCCGCCAGCATCCCCGCCAGCCACCATTTTTTGGCAATACCCAGCAGAATCAGGGAAACGGCTAGTGCGGGGCGGACGGGCGAACGCGGTTGGCGGGTACGGATTTGCGCCAATGCGCCTGCCTGCTCGCCGTCCGCGCTTTTGAATGCGGCGGCGCGGATAATCGGGCCGGAGGTAACGGTGGGGAAAAAACTCAGGTGCAGCAGCAGCTCGTGCCAGCTGAAACGCGCGGCGTGCGGGGCGCGGAAGCAGTAAACCAGATAGGCGAGCGACTGGAAGGTGTAATACGAAAGCCCCAGCGGCATCAGGATGTCGATTGCGCCGCCTTTTCCGGCATATTGGGCAATCAGCGGTCGGAAAAAGTCGAAATATTTGAAAAATCCCAAGACGGTCAGCGAGGCGGCAATGCCGCACCCCAGCCAGAAACGGCGCGTATTTTCGCGATCGGAACGGAGCAGTTCGCCCAAAAGGTACACGCAGGAGGAATAAAGGACGACGATTGCCGCAAATACGGGGCCGATATGGTAGAGCCAGCCCATACCGGCAGCCAAAAGCAGCAGGTTTTGGGCAGACGGGTATTTCGCCATACACCAGTAAAGCGGCAGGAAGGCGAGAAAGAACAGTGCGAACTCGACAGACAGCAGCGGCATAAACCATCCTTGGAATAAGAAAATAGGCGTTAAAACACGGCAAAGCCCGTTATTTTAAGCAGGGGCGGATATTTCTTCAATCAAAATGCCGTCTGAAGGGCGGGAGGGGCTTCAGACGGCATCGCGCGGTCAGGTTCGAATATGGCGGTTCAAGTTCAGGCACAGCCACAGCCCGACCGCCGCCGCAAACATACCGGCGATGCCGATACGGGAAATACCGGCATATTGCGTTACCCAATGTCCCAGCAGCGCGCCGCCGCCGATACCGACGTTGTAAAGTCCCGAATAAATCGAGTTGGCAAGGTCTGCGGCATCGGAGGCGAAATCCAAAACTTTGGAAACCATCCCCAGACTGACGACCACAATCGCCGTCCCCCATACGAACACCAGCGCGTAAATGGCGGCAGGCAAATGCGCCAAAGGCAGCAAAAGCCCCGAAGACAGGGCGATAAGCGATACCGCGCCCGCCAAAAATGCGCGCGGATGTTTGGCAAACCATTTGCCGAACAGGTAAGACGCGGCAAAGCCCGCCAGACCGTACAGGCTCAGAACCACCGTAACCTGCCGGGCGGAGAAGCCGCCGATTTGGATGACGAAGGGCTCGATGTAGCTGTATGCGGTAAAGTGCGCCGTAATCACCAGCACCGTTACCGCATACAGCAGCATCAGTTTTTTCCGTTTCAAAAGCAGGGGCAGGCTGCTTAAAGAACCGGCATTCACGCTCGGCAGGCGCGGCAGGCTTTTGGCAAGCACTGCCATCACCGCCGCCGCACACAGGCCGATCAGCAGAAAACTTGCCTGCCAGCCCAAATATTGTCCGACCATACGCCCGAGCGGAATCCCCGCCACCATCGCCATCACCGTCCCCGTACTGAGCAGCCCCAATGCCTGATTCCCTTTTCCGACAGGGGCGATGCGTACTGCCAGCGAAGCCGTAATGGACCAGAATACCGCATGGGTCAGCGCAATCCCCACGCGGCTGGCAAGCAGGATTTCAAACCGCCACGAGGCAAACGACAGGATGTGGCTGACGGTAAACAGTGTAAACAGTACCAGCAGCAGGCCGCGCCGTTCCATATGGCGCGTCAGCAGCATCAGCGGCAGCGAAGTCAGCGCGACAATCCACGCATAAACCGTAATCATCACACCCGTTTCGGTCGCCGCCATGCCGAAGCTTCGTCCGATGTCGCTCAAAAGCGCGATGGGGATAAATTCCGTCGTGTTGAAAATAAATGCGCCGATTGCCAAGGCTATGATGCTCAACCAGGGTTTTTGCGAAGCGTTCATTGTTGTTGTCCTGATGGAAATTGCCGCCATTATGCGCAAGCATCCGTATTTTTTCAAACCGCCGCACCGTTTCCGCGTTTGCCCAAGTTCACGCCCCGACTTACAATAACGCCCGTCAGAATGCAGTACCAACGAAAGGAAAAACCATGGAAACCCTTATCCTCGACATCGGCGGTATGAGCTGCGGCGGCTGCGTCAAAAGCGTTACCCGGATATTGGAAAGCGTCAAAGGCGTGGCAAGCGTCGAAGTCAGCCTTGAAAACAAAAGCGCGACCGTCGGATACGACCCCGCTCAAACTGATGCAGGGGCGTTGATTGAAGCCGTAGAAGACGGCGGTTATGATGCGGCGTTGAAATAAAGCGGCAAAAATGCCGTCTGAAGCCTTCGCGCCTCCCCGATGCCGTCTGAAGCACGCTCCGTGCCTTCAGACGGCATTTTTTATGTAAGGTTTACGGTTTCTGAGGAATCATCAGTACGGGGATGACGACTGCCCATACCGGAATGTCTTCCCGATATTGTTCGAGATATTTTTTGCCGACATCTTCCAAATAGAAGACACCGACAGCGGCAACGGCGGCACGGGCATGTTTGGGGATTTTTTCTTTAAAATTCTTGGCGGTTTTGGCAACCGGTATATTGTTGGCGCAGAAAAGGTAATTGCCGCCGCCGTCTTCAATGATGTCCAGGCTGTCGCCGGTTTTCAACATTTTGGCAGCTTCGATGCGTTCGCCGATTTCCCCGTATGAAGGATTTTCGTTTTCTCGGGCGATGAAGCCGATATCCAACGCTCCTCCATAGTTGGAAAGCATCCTATATTCGACATTCAATTCAGGCAGTTCGGCAAAGGTGCGGCCTATGCGCTCTACGTCTTCGGGCAGCGCGTTTATCCAGGGATGGCGGGATGAGTGGCAGATCAGCGTCAGCGTCTTTTTGGCACGGGTCATGGCGACATAATAGAGGCGGCGGTTTTCGTCGCTGCGCTCTTCCCAGCCGTCGTCCAGGATAAAGACGTGGTCGAACTCCAAACCTTTGGATGAATGCGCCGTTCCCAA
The DNA here is from genome assembly GCF_962707005.1 of Neisseria basseii. NCBI lineage: Bacteria > Pseudomonadati > Pseudomonadota > Betaproteobacteria > Neisseriales > Neisseriaceae > Neisseria > Neisseria basseii. The sequence continues at coordinate 66,104 of NZ_CAUIXH010000007.1, forward strand.
GAATATGCCGTCTGAACGGCTGATTTTTTCGTTGCCGACATATTCGTACAGCCAGTTTTTCAGAAATGCCGCAGGATGTTGCGGTGCGGCAGTGTTTTCAGACGGCCGGGCAATGGGGAATTCGTTGAGGAAGTCGGCTTTAAGCTGTGCGAACCAGTTTTCCCATTTCTTGCCGCTGTGCCTGATTTCTTTCTCTATCAGCCGACAGAAATCCGCCGAAGAAAGCATACCGTCCACCGCCGTTTCGATGCCGTGCACCAGACGGACGAATTCGCGTGTTTTGCATAAAGGCAGGCTTTGTTCGTTTTTCAGGAAGTAGGGGATGCCGTTTTGTTCGCACCATGCCTGCATGGGGTTGAGTGAGGCGTTGTTGCGAGCAAGGACGGCGATGCTGTTCCAGGAGATGTCCGCCAAATTCCGCAAACGCTGTATTTCCTCAATGACGGCTTGGGATTGGATGTTGAAGCGTTTTCTCCGGTTGAACTCGGGGTGCAGGCGGATGACGCGGACGCGGCCTTGGCGTTCGGGATCGGTTTTCGCCCAGCCGCCGCCGTCGGGGTCTTGCCGCCTTTCGGGATTGACGGCGATAGGGTGCAGGGTTTTCAGGCGGTCGGGCATTCCGCTTATCACGCGGTTGGCGGCGGTGATGATGTTTTGCGTGCTGCGGTAGTTGAAAGTCAGGAAATCGGGCGAATCCACGCCGTATTCTTCCTGAAAACGGCGGATGTATTCGTTGCTGCTGCCGTTGTAGGCAAAGATATTTTGGTCGTCGTCGCCGACTGCAAGAATGGTCAGCTTATCTTCATCGTCGCGTTTCCTGCCTGCCAGCGCGGAAACCAGCCTGTAATGCCGTTCGCTGATGTCTTGGTACTCGTCTACGAGGATATAGCGGAATCCCGACATGATGCGCTCGCGCGCTTCGTCCCCGTCGCCGCCGCTTATGCCGTCTGAAAGCATGGCGGTGGCTTCTTCGCACCATTTTTCAAACTGTTCTTTGGTTTTCTGTTCCTCCTGTTCTCTGCTTTTGCTGTCGAAGCCTTTGCTGTCGAAACGTACGCCTAAAAGCCGCATTGCCATACCGTCGTAAGTCAGGATGGTAACGGCCCGGGCAAGGTTGCCGACCAGTCCGTGCAGGCGGCGTTTGACTTCCAGTGCGGCAAGCCGGGTAAAGGTCAGGACGATGATGGAGGATGCCGGAACGTGCTGAACGCGCAGAAGATAGGCGACGCGGTGGACGATGATGCGCGTTTTGCCGGAACCGGGTCCGGCAAGTACCAGGCGGTTCCTGCCGCTCTGATCGGTAACAACGGCTTTTTGCACGCTGTTCAGACCGTCCGTGACGGTATGGAGGGTATCCGGAGAGACGGGTTCTTCCAATTCTTTCAGCCTTCCTGAGAACCATTTGTCCTTAAATGATTTTTCATCCGTTTTAAAATAGTCGGCGACCAGGTTTAAGGCTTCGGTGATGTTTTTGAGCGCGCGTTCCGCATATTCGCGCATGACGTGGATTTGGAAACGTTTTTCCCCGTAAAACGTTTCCAAGGGGCGGTAGTCAGATTTGAGGTATTGCCGTTTGGATTCCAGCGCGTTCCGGTTGGGGACGATGGTCATCGCGTGGCGCAGGATGGTAATGCCGTGGTTCAGTTTGATGATGCCCAGTTTGTGCATGAACAGCAGCGCCTGCTTGAGCAGGGTTTCGCGGCGGTTTGCCGGAATCTGTACCGACAATTGCATATCGTCGGCAAGCTGCTGCACCATTTCGCCGATTCCGGTTTCCACGACGACATCTTTCCGCCGGACACCCTCTGTCTTGCCGACGAGAAAGGACAGGATGCGGGCGCAGATGTTGCGGCGCAAAAGGGCGGTTTCCTGAATATTTTCCCAGCTGTCATTGTTTTTGAAACGGACTTTCAGGCAGCCGTTGCCGAAGTCGCGGATTTCAAAGCTGCCGTTTTTATTGGATTCGAGTGCGGATTTGTCGTCCGCAAAAGACAGGATGAGCTGCTTGATTTCGGCGGGCGTACTTTCCAGTCCCGAATCGTGCATTTCGTAGCAGACGGCATTGACGGCGAGATTTTGCCATATTCCTTGGTCGGCATCGGGAATTTCCGTTTTCAATATCTGCCAGAGTTTTTCTTCCCATCGGCTTATTTTTTCCAAAAGCCCCGACGACGGTTTGACGTTGTCGGTACGCAGGATGACGGTCATACGCGTATCGTTGGTCAATATGCCCATTTCTTCGAGGCTGTGCAGGTGTCCGCGCAATTCTTCCAAGCTGCATGCGGTCGCCTGTATCAGGTCGTCGGTACTGAGCGGCTTGTCATCCGGTGCGTTGAATACGATTTCGGCAATGGTCAGGTAGATTTCTTTGAGCCGTCGGGCGAACCGGCCTTTTTGAATCAGCTCCGAAGCCTGTTCCAGAGTCAGTTTGCCCGAGCGTGAAGGGAAGATTCTGGTGCGGTTTTCTTTGCGGTCGAGCAGTTCGGCACGTTCCAGCCAGGAAATGGCGGTTTTGATTTTGGTATCCGACTGGCGGTCGTCCCTGTCGAAGCTCATATATTCTTCGCTGTCTTTCAGAATCTCGCCGCCGGTGGCGACGACTTCGCCGCAACCGTCCCTGCCGTGTGCAGCCGCGTTGAGCATGCCGATTTTGCGCCATACCGTTTTGAGGTCGCGCAATTCTATTTGCGACATTTTGCTGATGCCGAATTGGGTATCCACATCGCTTTTTTCATAAAGCAGGATGCATTTTGCCTCTGCGCGGTCCCGTCCGGCGCGTCCGGCTTCTTGAAGGTAGTTTTCCAGCGAACCGGTGATTTCGGCATGAATGACCAGCCGTACATCAGGTTTGTCCACGCCCATGCCGAAGGCGTTGGTGGCGACGATGACGCGCAAGCCGCCCTCGATAAAGCGGTTCTGTATGTCTGCCTTGGCATTGGTTTCCAGACCTGCGTGGAAGTATTCGCACGCCCAGCCTTGTTTTTGGAGGTATTCGTTATAGCCTTCTGCACTTTTGCGCCTGCCGACGAAAACGACTGCGCCGCCCCTTTGATGATCGAGTTCGCGGTGGAGCAGTTCGTCGATTTTTTGTTTTTTGATGCCGTCTGAAGCTTCGAAAACTTCGTAAGACAGGTTGTCGCGCGCGTTGTCGCCGATAAATTGCCTAAATTCTATGCCGGCCTGCTCGCGGAAATTATCGGTAATGTCGGCAAGTACATCGGGTTTGGCGGTGGCGGTAAAGCAGCTTACCGGTGCGGTGCCGCCGTTTTTCCTGCCGTGTTCGGCGATGAATTTGACCGCATACAGGTAATCTGGTCGGAAATCGTGCCCCCATTTGGACAGGCAGTGTGCCTCATCGAATACCCAGCCGTTGATTTGACGTTGGGAAATGGCGGAAATAAAACTGTCGTTGCGGAATTGTTCGGGGGCGACCAGCAGGATGCCGATGTCGCCCAATGCGGTTTTGTCCAATATTTCGGCGCGTTCGACCACTTCGACCAGGCCGTTGAGCATGGCGGCGCAGGTAATGTTTTTTCTGAGCATTCCGTCCAGCTGGTCTTTCATCAGCGACTGCAGGGGCGAAATGACGACGGTCAGCCCGCCGTTACGGTAATAGCGGTTGAGTGCGGGAACTTGATAACACAGGGATTTTCCACCGCCCGTGGGCAGGACTGCCAGCGTGTGCAGACCTTTCATCCCCGACTGTACAATGGCGCGCTGCCCGCCTTCGAAACCTTTGAAATGGCGGAATTCGGATAGTTTGAAATAACGCTGCAACTGGGCTTCGGGATTGAGCATGTCGGCGCAGTATTTGCAGTTGCTGTCGCCACAGTCGCGATCGCGCAATTCGGCAATCAGCCGCGCCGTTTCGGGAAAACGGCTCCGCACCCACGGGGCAAGCACGGAGTTGCCGCCGGAGACGTTCAGCCATGACAGGGCATAGGCAAGCGAAGGATAGATTTCGCGATTGCGGATGTCGGTTTTCATCAACTCCAAAAAACGCGTGCGGCAGACTTTCAAACGCCCTTTCCCTTCGTTGTCCTGCATCATCATCCAAATAATGCGTATCAATCGGTTGGTGTCCGGGTGTTCGGTACGTTCGGCGAAGGAGATGCCGTCTGAAGAACGATACGGCAGACGCATATCGGACAATGCCGCCCATAGGGTAAATTCATCGGGTCTTTCGGTTTTGATTTTGCCGAATGCGGTGCACTGATCCTGAAAAAGCTGCCAACAGGCGCGGCAGTCTGCCAACGGGGAGTTGAGTTCGGAAGAGATGATTTTGTAGTTTTTAATCAGACGGTGGTACGGGTTTTGCGGAAAGGCGAGCGGCGACAGCTTCAGCGTATCGATAACGGGCAATGAAAGCCATGCCCGGCCGGGCGCGGCTTTTTTCAAATACGGCAGGTCGTGTTCGAGGAAGTTGTGCCCCATCAGCCATTCCGCACCTTCCGCAAGGGGTAGCATTTCCGCCAATGCCTTCCTGAAACCTTCTTCATGGCTGAAGCTTCGTTCGAAGCCGAGGTCAAGGTCGGGCCGGTATGCGCCGATTTTGAAGACGGTATCGGTTTTGGGGTTAATTTCCAGGTCGATGATTAAAACGGCAGGTACGGCAAAATCCATGGCGGTCGGGATACTGGCATAAAATGGTCAATATACCATAGTGTTGAGCCTTTATCCCTGATTTCGGCAAGACGGCGGAGGGATGTGTCAGGACGTATGCGCATACCTTCAGACGGCATACCTGTTCGGAAGTACCGATAATTTCCGTGCGGTTGAAGTAGGCAGGCGAATTGGTTAAACTTGCGGGCATATTATCTTTAGAGTGAACAGAATATGTCGAACAAAAAGAAAAAAGCCGCTTCCGCGCGCCCCGTCATGTCGAAGAAAGCGCGGCAGGCGGTTGTCGGCAGTCCTGCCTCCCATATGGCGGAACCTTCGGAAATATCGGACATCAAAAATTCATATGATGATTTGATGTATGAATCCAAAGCATTTTCCCAAACCGCTATCAACGCCTTGGAGGCACGCGCCCGCATGATGGGCCTGAAGCCTGCCGCAGCGGTAAATGCCAAGGTCTTGGAGCTGGGCTGTTCGATGGGCGGCAATATCATCACGCAGGCACTTTATTACCCGGATGCGGAATTTATCGGTATCGACTTGTCCGGCAGGCAGGTTGCACAGGGGAATGCCATCATTGAAAAAATGGGCTTGAAAAATGTGCGCCTGGAAGAAAAAGATATTTTGACCGTTGATGAATCATTCGGGAAGTTCGACTATATCATCGTCCACGGCATTTGGTCGTGGGTTCCTGATGCAGTTAAAGACAAAATCTTTTCGATTTGCCGGAACAACCTGACCGAACACGGCATTGCCTATATTTCATACAATGTTTACCCAGGTTGGAAACGACAGGAGCAGATGCGCGAAATTATGCGGTTTGCGGGCAGGGATGCGCTTGAAGAACCCTTGGAAGCGCGAACGCGGAAAGGCTTGGACGCGCTCAAGGCACTGGCGGAAATTTTGGAAAACGACAAGGGCTTGGGCGGCGGCGGCAAACTTCCGGCGATTCAAAAAATATTGAATCACAATACTTATTATGTCGCACACGAATATATGGAAATATTCAACGACCCGATTTACGTCAACGGTTTCATTGAATGGGCAAACCGCCACCGGCTGGCGTATATCGGGGATACCGATTTGCATGTGTCTTTTGTTTCTTGGATGGCGGAGCATACGCGGGAGCGGATTCTGGCATTGGCAGGGGGCGATTATATTGCCAAAGAATTTTACAGCGATATTTTATCCGACCGCCAATTCCGCCGTTCGCTTTTATGCCGTGAGGAAGTCGGGGATACTATCAGGCGTGATGAGTCGGTTACTGTCGAAGTGATAGAAAGTTTGAATTTCCGCCCGGCAAGAGGGGAAACAATCAACTTTGATGAAAACGATACCCTGCTTTCGGGTATACGCGATGTGATGAAAACCGGAGAGGCGTTTAAAACGGAAGATGTTGCGGAAAATCTCGCCCGCCGATTTCCCGGTCTGGAATTTGACCGCATGAAAATCAATTCCCAGCTTTTATTGCAAACCATTCTCGGGCGTTTTTCTGTTTCATCAGACAATGCGGGCAAACAATTTTTTGAAGACCATAAAACCTATGTGCCGGCGCGTTTTACAGATTATGTCGCCGCCTTTGTGGAACACGGCGCGGAAGCGTTTGTCCAGCCTGCCAACCGTTACAACGAAAGCACGCCCTCATTCGGATACGGGCATTTGTACATTATGCGGCAATTATCGCGGCCGACGAGCAAACAGGCGGTGATAGATGCGGTTGCTGAAAACTTGAACATCGTCAGCACCACGCCCGACGGTTTGACATTCCATCCGCCTGCCGAAGTGTATGTGGAAGAAATATTGGCAGACTTGGCAGACAGGCATTTTCTCGTTTCGGCGGGTTGACGGGCAAGGCCCGGCGGCAATCCGTCCGATATATTTTCAGACAGGAAAGACACACACTGCGAAAAACGGTACACGACACATATGAACCAGACATTTACCTTGCCCGATACGCGCCCGTATCCCCAAAATCCGATTAAGAACCACCTGCTGCTCAATGCCTACCAGTTGGCGCATAATTCTTCCCAGGCTTCGCGCAAACTCTCGTCCGGCCAACTTCAAACCGAAATCAGGGGGATGCTTGAGCAAAACCACTATATCAACCTTTCCCTCGCGTTGACGATGTCGCCCGATGCTGGAACTTATGCCGCGCTGCTTTCCAGTGTGAACGCGGTACTCGATTGCGAGAAAGAAGGCGAAGTGCAGTGGTTCGCCCTGCCGGTCGTGCTGGTGTCAGGCTGCAAGAAAGAACGGGCAATCGAGATGAAGCTGCCGACGGAGGCATTGTTTGCCTGCCTGCAAAACTATCCGCACCTGCGCGCGTTGACGCAAGAGACACAATGGCTGCCTTATCTTGTGCATTCTTCCGATTTAAGTGCGGTCGCGCCGGATGAGTGGTGGCGTGCCAAACAAAATACCGAAGCGGCGGCGCAACACTTACGCCGTTTCGCCCCGCGCCCTTTGCTGTTGCCCGAAGGACAGTCCGTCCACGTCGTTTACGCGCTGGGTTTCGGCAGCGGTAAGGTTCAGACGGCATTGGGTCAGAACCTTCTTCAGGCAGGCCTGCCCTTAATGCAGGTATGGCAGGAAAATCTTGCATCGGAAGGCGTTACGCTGTTTGCCAACCCGCTTTCCCCGGATTCTCCGGTACGCGCGCTTTCAGACGGCAGCCACACGCGCCAACGTATGGCGATGGATGTTTTTGCGGCAAACGCGATACGCGCCGTCCGTATGCAGAGTCCGCGCGTCGGCGTGGTCGCTGCGGCAAAGGCGGGCGGACAGATTCTATTCGGATTTAATGCGACCGACGGCGCGTTTGAAGTCGTGCCGCAGGTGTTTTCGTGGCAGCTTTCCTTTACCGACAACATCGCCGTTGTTCAGCAAAATTTTTTGGATTTAATGGCAGAATGCCGTGTAGAACATGTTTACCTGCTGCACAATCCCTTGGGTGAACAGGAAAACATCCCGAGCTATGCGGAAGCGTTGAAACGGGAAGGGCACAATCCGTTTTTCAGTACACAATACGATTGACCTGCCGATGCCGTCTGAAAGGGTTTCCGCTTCAGACGGCATCGCGTTGGAACAGGGTGCGGATATGAAAAAACCGAAAATCCTTTTTGTCTGCCTTGGCAACATCTGCCGTTCGCCGATGGCGGAATACATTTTGCGCCGCCGCGCCGCCGAAGCAGGGATTCTCCTTGAAGCGGACAGCGCGGGGACATCGGGCTGGCACGACGGCGAGGATATGCACCGTGAAACGGCAAAGATATTGAAAAAACACGGTATCGATGCTTCAGGCTTTACCAGCCGCAAAATCCGCCAAAGCGATGCGGCGGCGTTTGACTACATCATCGCAATGGATGGCAAGAATTTGTCCGAATTGGAAAAAACCTTCGGCAGGCAGCCGGAAAAAATATTCAAGCTGACCGACCTGATACCCGAAAGCGGTTACGACCATGTCCCCGATCCGTGGTACACGGGTGATTTTGAAGAAACATACAGGCTTGCGGATGCGGGCTGTCGGGCATTGTTGGAAAAGATTTCCAAATAAAGCAATTGAATACAAACACAAATATATAGTGGATTAACAAAAACCAATACGGCGTTGCCTCGCCTTAGCTCAAAGAGAACGATTCTCTAAGGTGCTGAAGCACCAAGTGAATCGGTTTCGTACTATTTGTACTGTCTGCGGCTTCGTCGCCTTGTCCTGATTTTTGTTAATCCACTATAAAACCGCCTCCTGCCGTATCGGTTGTTCAGACGGCATAAACAGGGAATTTATGAAAACAAATTTCAAACAGAAAATTATCGAACAGGCACGCAGAGAGGGCTTGCAGGTAACCGCTTTGCGCGAGCAGGTACTCGATATCGTTTTGCAGCAAAGCGGCGTGATTAAAGCCTACAACGTCTTGTCGCAGATGCAGCAGCAAAGCGAGGGCGCGGTTGCGCCGCCTACCGCCTACCGCTCCCTTGATTTTTGGGCGGAGCAGGGCGTTTTGCACAAAGTGGCGGCGGTCAACGGCTATATTTTGTGCAGCCACGCGCAGCACGAGTGCAACGACCATTGCCACGACCACGAAGAAGCCGAAGCGCACCACAGTGCGTTTATTTTGGTCTGCACCGAATGCGGCACGGCGGACGAGCAAACCCTCAGCCACGAGTGGGCGGCATTGCGCGCCGGCGTTGCCGAAAGCGGCTTCGCGCTGAAAGAAGAACACGTTGTTTTAACCGGAATCTGTAAAAAATGTCAGAAATGAAAAAAACCAAAGTCCACCTGATTTCAGGTTTTCTGGGAACAGGCAAAACCACCGCGCTCAAAAGTCTGATGGAACAAAAAGACCCCAACGAAAAATGGGTCATCATTGTCAACGAGTTTGGCGAAATCGGCATTGACGGTGCTGTATTGAGCGACAACGGCATCCCCGTGGCAGAAATCGCCGGCGGCTGTTTGTGTTGCACCGCCGGCCCGCAAATGGGCGTAACCGTGCAGAAAATGCTGCGCGATGCCAAGCCCGACCGCCTGATGATTGAGGCAAGCGGACTGGCGCACGCAGCCAGCGTCATCGACGAACTCAAAGCCAAACCGCTGGACAGCCTTTTGGAAATCGGCGCCGTCTTTACCGTCGTCGATCCGCGCCAGTTCATCAACCCCGATTACGCGCAACAGGCGTTGTATAAAGACCAAATCGGCATCTGCGACGTATTGGTCGCCAGTAAAACCGATTTATGCACCCCCGAACAGCTTGCCGAATTTCACGGCAAAGCGGCAAAACTGTTCCCGCCAAAAGCCAAAGTGGTCGAAGTCCGAAACGCGCAACTCGACATCCAATGGCTCGATATTCCCGTCATCGAAAAATCACGCTACCGCCTCAAAGCCCTGCCGGACAACACCATGGGCTTCCAGTCGCAAGGTTTCACATTCCCCGCCGGACGCGATTTCGATGGCGAAAAATTGACCAACTTCTTCAATGATTTGCCCAAGATGACCGAAGGACTCGTCCGTGCCAAAGGCGTGTTCCAAGTGCTCGGCACTTGGGTGTGGCTCAACTGGGTGGACGGACAATGGGGCGCCAACCAAGTGTCTTGGCGGCGCGATTCGCGTTTTGAATTGATTGCCAAATCGTTTGACGCGGATTTAATCGAACAAAAACTTAAAGACGCATTGGAATAGCGTTCACGCGCCTTCAGACGGCATATGAAATGAAAATGCCGTCTGAAGGCTTTAACCGTTTCCAAAATCGCCCGCGTCAAAACCGCCGCGTCGTCGTCGGGTAATAACACGCGGCAGACGTTCAGACGGCGCACCCGTTTCCCAAAAAAACGCCGTCTGAAGTGAAAAAATATTTTAAAACATACAGTTATATATTGACAAATTCAAACCGAGGATTTTAAAATGCTGCCAAGCCAAGCCAAGCCAAGCCAAGCCAAGCCAAGCCAAGCCAAGCCAAGCCAAGCCAAGCCAAGCCAAGCCAAGCCAAGCCCTGATCTAATCGACACAGACGGGGCGAACACCGAGGCAATCTACACTTCAGATGGCATTACCGCCAACTCTACCCAACTCGAACAGCTCAAAAAACTCTTTCCCGCCTGTTTTGACGCAGACGGGCATTTCCTGATAGACAAATTCCAAGCCGAAATCGCGCCGCAGACCGACATCAGCCGCGAATTTTATGCAATGAACTGGCTGGGAAAATCCTATGCCCGCCTGCTTCGCAACCTGCCGCCCGAAACCCTGATAAGTGAAGACAAGACGCACAACGCCAAGCCCGAAAACGCAAACAGTCAAAACCTGCTGATTCGCGGCGACAATCTGGAAGTGTTGAAACACTTAAAAAACGCCTACGCAAACAGCGTGAAGATGATTTACATCGACCCACCGTACAACACGGGTTCGGACGGCTTTGTCTATCAGGACGACCGCAAATTCACACCCGCCGAACTTGCCCGTCTGGCCAATATTGACGAAGACGAAGCCGCGCGGATTTTAGATTTCACCGACAAAGGCTCAAACTCGCACAGCGCGTGGCTGACCTTTATGTATCCGCGCCTGTATGTCGCCCGCGAACTGTTGCGCGAAGATGGCGTGATTTTTATCTCGATTGACGATAACGAAGCGGCGCAGTTGAAGTTGTTGTGTGATGAAGTGTTTGGGGAAGGGAATTTTGTTGCTTCTTTTATCTGGAACAACAAATATACAGTTTCAAATGATACAGATGTCTCATATCAGCATGAACATATTTTATGTTATGCAAAAAATAGAAATATATTTTCTTTAAATTTGTTAGATAGAACAGATAAGCAAAATAAAGATTATAAAAACAGAGATAACGACCCTAAAGGTGCTTGGAAAGCAACACCACTTCACGCAAGAAGTGGTAGTAACAATAGCATTTATACAATTACATTTCCTAATGGAATTACTTGGACTGCCCCAACTGGTCGTTATCCACGATATTCAAAAGCTAGGCTACAAGAGCTTTATAATGAAGGTGCCTTATATTTCAATAAAAATGGTGGAATTGATAAAAAAACTTATTTAAATGAAGTAAGAGATGGCGTTACTTGCGGAACATTTTGGAGTTATGAAGATGTTGGACACTCTCATGGAAATAACGAAGAATTAGCAGAAATGCTTGGTAAAGGAATTTTTAATGACCCGAAAGGTATCGCTTTATTAGAACGAATTATAAAACTAGCAACTGCAAAAGATAATGGCGATATTATTTTAGACTTCTTTGCTGGTAGTGGTTCAACCGCTCATGCTGTAATGAAATTTAATTTGGATAAAGGAAACAGAAATTTTATTTTGGTCCAAATTAATGAAGAACCCAAAGCGGAAGCAAAAAAAGCAGGCTACCCGACCATCTTCGACATCACCAAAGCCCGCATAGAAAAAGCCGCCGCCAAAATCCGCGCCGAGCATCCCGATTACACGGGCGATTTAGGCTTCAAAATCTTTCAAACGGCAGACAATTTCAGGCAGCATCCGGACAAGGATTTTTCGCCCGAACAACCGGATTTGCCGTTTAACGACGAATTAAGCGAAGAACAGCTGCAAACGCTTCTGACCACCTGGACGCTGTATGACGGGGCGGCACTGACCACGCCGGTTGAGCCTGTGCGGTTAGGGGATTACACGGCGTATCTGTGCGAAAAACGGCTGTATCTGATGAATGCCGGTTTTACTTCCGCCGATTTGTTGGAGTTTATCCGCAAGCTGGACGACGATGCGGATTTCAATCCCAACCGCGTGATTGTGTTCGGCAGCAATATGGCAAGCGCAATGCAGCACGAACTTGACCAGGCGGTACGCGGTTATACCAATAAAAAAGAGATTGAGTTGAATGTGGTTATCAGGGTTTGACGGAGGCAATTCATGAGCGGTTTTAATTACGAGAAAAACCAGCCGCACCAAATGCGGGCGGTTTCAGCGGTTTTGGGCGTGTTTGACGGGGCAACGCCCAAATATCGGACGGCAGACGAAAATCCCGAACTTTTGTTTGCTGCAAAACAATACGCAGACAATATCCTGAAAGTGCAAACCCAAAACGGCATAGGCGGCCGATTTCCAGACCGTTCGGACGACCAAAATATCCTTGATATTTCCATGGAAACGGGCACGGGCAAAACCTATACCTACACACAAACCATGTTCGAGCTGCACCGTTGGCTGGGCGTGTTCAAATTTATCGTGGTCGTGCCGACTTTGTCCATTAAGGCGGGAACGCAGCAGTTTTTGCAAAGCAAGGCTTTGGCGGAGCATTTTGAACAGGATTTCGGCGGCGATTATGAAGGCGTGCGCCTGAAAACCTATGTGGTGGAAAGCGCGAAAAAGAATAAGGGCAAAAAGTCCAATGCGCCCATCACGATTGAGCAGTTTGTCAAAGCGGAAAACAAAAAGGAAATCCATGTGCTGCTGATTAACGCAGGCATGGTTAATTCGCCGTCCATGACCGATGCGGGCGACAAGGCATTGAAGGATTTGTTTGACAATCCCGTTGATGCATTGGCCGCCGTGCACCCGTTTGTGATTGTGGACGAACCGCATAAATTCCCGACCCGGGAGAGCGCGAAAACGTGGGGCAATATCAAACGCTTAAAACCGCAATATATTTTGCGCTACGGTGCAACGTTTAACGACGAATATTACAACCTGCTTTACCGTTTGACGGCAGTAGGCGCGTTTAACGACGGGCTGGTCAAAGGCGTGCGCGTGTTTCAGGAAGAAATGCAGGGGGGTATGGATGCAGCGGTAAAACTGGTGTCGTCGGACGGCAAAGAAGCGAAATTTGAATTAAACGAAAAAGACAAAAAGCAGACGTTCAAACTGGCAAAAGGCGAAGATTTGGCGAAAATCCATCCGGCCATTTCGGATTTGAAAATCGACAAAATGAATAAAACCGCGGTGGTGTTAAGCAACGGCTTGGAGTTGAAAACGGGTGCCGTCATCAACCCTTATTCCTATTCGCAAACGGTGCAGGACGCGATGATGCAGCGGGCGGTTGCCGAACATTTCAAGCTGGAACGCGCGCTTTTGGCAGAACGCGCACCACAGCCCAAAATCAAGCCGCTGACGCTGTTTTTTATTGACGATATTGCGGGCTACCGCAGCGGCAACGAGCTTTCAGGCAGCCTGAAAGATAAATTTGAAAGCTGGATTCGCGCGGAAGCGGCACGCCGCCTGGAAACGGAAAGCGACCCGTTTTACCGCGATTACCTGCAAAAGACGTTGGACGATGTATCCGCCTGCCACGGCGGTTATTTTTCCAAAGACAATACAGACAGCGACGATAAAATCGAGCAGGAAATCAATGAAATCCTGCACGATAAGGAAAAACTGCTGTCTTTGGACAACCCGCGCCGCTTTATTTTTTCCAAATGGACGCTGCGCGAAGGCTGGGACAATCCCAACGTTTTCCAGATTTGCAAACTGCGTTCCAGCGGTAGCACGACTTCCAAGCTGCAAGAAGTCGGACGCGGCCTGCGCCTGCCGGTAAACGAGCTGATGGCGCGGGTGCGCGATGTGCCGTACAAGCTGAATTATTTTGTCGATAGCAGCGAAAAAGACTTTGTGAATCAGCTTGTCGGCGAAATCAACGACAATTCTTTTCAGGAAGAAATCTCCAAAAAGTTTACCGAGGAGCTGAAACAAAAAATACTGCAAAAATACCTCGATATCAAACCGCTGGTATTGGTAAACAAACTGTTTTCAGACGGCATCATTGACGACAATGAAAACTTTACCGAAGACGGCTATGACAAATTAAAAGCCGCCTATCCCGAAGCCTTCCCCAAAGGTTTGGACAAAGGCAAAGTCAGCAACGCCAAAGACGAAGGCAAAGACACCATCATCATGCGCGAAGGCAAATATGAAGAACTCAAAGCCTTGTGGGAGCTGATTCACCATAAAGCCGTTTTGCAGTATAAAATCAAGGATGAAGCCGAATTTGCCGATTTATTTACCGCCTATTTGCGTGAAAACGCCGCCAAATTCCCGCAGGCAGGCATACGCACGGCGGTAAACGAAGCTTATATCAACAACGGGCTTATGCTTTCCCGCCGCATAGACAGTTTTGAAGATGGAGATTTTATCCGTTTCAACACAATGAATTACCGCGAGTTTTTGGAAAAGCTGGCACAAACGGCAAAAATCCGCATGCAGACTTTGCATCAGGCGTTTTACCGCGTCCGCAACGAACTGGACATTGGCGATTTTTTGAATATGCAGACCATCGCCCAAATCAAAAACGGCTTCAACCGGTTTTTGCTTCATCATTCCTTCCATAAATTCGAACTGGATTACCGGCTTGTCGGCAGCAAAATCCATCCGACCAAATTTACCGATAAAGACGGCAAACCGCGCGCGGTGAAAAAAGCAGATTTGGGCAGATTTGAAGATACGGAGCACCGGCCTGCCGCCGGCTATCTCTTCGGCGAGATTTTCTACGATTCAGTTATCGAACATGAAAATGTCGCCAACAACCAAATTGAAGGCGTAACCGTATTCACTAAAATACCGAGAAACTCCATCAAAATCCCTGTTGCCGGCGGCGGCACGTATTCGCCCGATTTTGCCTATATCGTGAAAACCAAAAGCGGCGAGATTCTGAACTTTGTGATTGAAGCCAAAGGGACTGACGGGGCGGAAGATTTGCGAAAAAGCGAAGAGCGGAAAATCAAACATGCCGAAAAGCTGTTTGCCGAGATTTCCAAAGAAATCAAGGTGGTGTTCAAAACGCAGTTTGACGGCGAGAGGATAGCCGAACTGATCGGGCAAAATATGCCCGCAGGCGGGCATTCTGAAAACGGACGTTAAAGAACAGATGTCCGGGGCGCGGGCTGCCGGCTTCGGGATTTTAAAATGCCGTCTGAAACGCCAAACGGGCTTCAGACGGCATTTTTGACGGCGGAGGTTTACGCGCCGCAGGTTTTCGGCTTGTTCGCTAGAATGTTGATGACTTTGCGTTCGGCTTTTTGCGGCTCGATTTTGATTTCGCTTTCGTCTTCTTCGCTGCCATCTGAAAAACGTTCGGGCATTTTTTCGCTGTCAAAAGCCAAATCGCCGCCGTGTTTCAGGCTTTGACCGCGTTCCAATCCAACAAAGTCAAAGAGTTCGGTATCGGCAAGGTGGGATGGGACGACGTTTTGCAGGGCGGAGAACATCGATTCGATACGGCCGGGGAAGCGTTTGTCCCAATCGCGCAGCATATCGCCGATGACTTGGCGTTGCAGGTTGGGCTGTGAGCCGCAGAGGTTGCACGGGATGATGGGGAATTGCTTCAATTCGGCGTATTTGATCAAGTCTTTTTCTTTCACATACGCCAGCGGGCGGATGACGATGTGTTCGCCGTTGTCGCTCACCAGCTTGGGCGGCATGGCTTTGAGTTTGCCGCCGTAAAACATATTCAGGAACATGGTAGCGAGGATGTCGTCGCGGTGGTGTCCCAAGGCGATTTTGGTGCAGCCCAATTCTTTTGCGGTGCGGTAGAGGATGCCGCGGCGCAGGCGGCTGCACAGCGAACAAGTCGTTTTACCTTCGTCTAATACGCGTTTGACGGTAGAGTAGGTGTCTTCTTCGACGATTTTGTACGGCACGCCTATGCTTTCGAGATAGGTCGGCAATACTTCTTCGGGGAAGCCCGGCTGCTTTTGGTCGAGATTGACGGCAACCAGTTCGAAATCAATCGGCGCGCTGGCTTGGAGCCGGCGCAGGATGTCTAACAGGGCGTAGCTGTCTTTGCCGCCGGAGAGGCAGACCATGATTTTGTCGCCCGGCTCGATCATGTTGAAGTCGTTAATCGCGTCGCCGACGGCGTGGCGCAGGCGTTTGCTGAGTTTGTTGTTTTCGAGTTCTTGTTTGGTTTTTTTGGACATGGCGGTTTGGGTTTGAAAATTGGAAAGGCGGCATTGTAACCGATTGGCGGGGCGGCAATGCCGTCTGAAGGGCTTCAGACGGCATCGGCGGCTTATTCCGCACTTTCGGTTTTAAAGAAAGTGCGGACCGCTTTGAAGATACCGCCGTTTGGGACGGTCAGTTCTTTTTGTGCGGCGGAGAATTTAATCACGGCAAGGGCTGTAAAGTTTTCCGAATCTTGAACGCTGTCGAGTACGATGCCGGCTTCTTCGCCATCCGCCGTCAGCAGGATGCCCGCTTCGGCTGCCGAATTTCCCGACAATACCGCCAAGCCGCGTTTGACCTGACCGCGATACTGGGCACGGGCAATGATTTCCTGTCCCGGATAGCAGCCTTTTTTGAAGTGTACGCCGCCGATGATGTGCTGGTTGAGCATTTGGGCAACGGCAGTTTCTTTGGTAGCCGCGCATATCCACGGATAACCGCTGAGGATTTCGTGCAGCCGCCACGCGCTTTCGGCAGCGGCATCATAAGGGGGCAGGGCGGTTTCGGGGGCGATGTGCAAAATGCCCCGATGGGGCAGGACGACGGTGCAGATGCCGTCTGAAACGCATTCGGCGGTAAAGGCGAGACTGGGTTCTTGCGCGGCAATCGGTTCGGCGGATGCTTCCAGTTCCGCGCCGACGGCGTAATCTTCAAGGATTTCAAAAACGGCTTTGGCACGCAACACAAACATCCGCAGGCGTTTGACCGTTGCTTCAAGCAGGTCTTGCGCCATAATCAGCAGCAAATCGCCGCCTCGGTTGACGACAATCATATTGGCGATGACGCGGCCTTTGGGCGTGTTGTAAGTCGCGTAACACGCCTGCCCGGACTGAAGATTATTGATGTCGTTGGAAAGCTGTCCGTGCAGGAAGGTTTGGCGGTCTTCGCCGCTGACGCGCGCCACGCCGAAAAAGGGCAGTAAGGTTTTCATCATTTGCCTACTCTGAAATATAAAGGAAATCTGTTTATGCGGTTGCCGCGTCTTTCTTCACGGCGGTTATTTTGATTTCGACGCGCCACTCCGGACGGGCGAGCCGCGCTTCCACGCAGGCGCGGGCGGGCGTTCTGCCGGCGGCAACCCAAGCGTCCCAAACTTCGTTCATCGCGGCATAGTCGCCCATATCGCGCAGATAGATGACCGCATCCAAAACGTGCGCCTTGTCCGAGCCGCATTCCGCCAGCCAGCGGTCGGTTTGGGCAAGCACGTCGGCAGTCTGTTCGGCAGCCGTTTCACCGTTTTCGGGAACCATGCCGGAGAGGAAAATCAAACCGCCCGCGCAAACCGCTTCGGAATAGCGGGGCGTAGTGCCGAAATATCGGATATCCATCACGTCGTCCTTTCACAAAGGGGATATATGGTAACATTGCGTTTGACCGATTTCCATGTTTTGCATGACGAAAAATGAGTAAACACACTTATCCGATAACACCTGCCGTGCGCGTTTTGCGTGAAAACGGCATCGAATTTGAACCTTTTGTTTATCTTTACGAGGAGCACGGCGGCACGGCGCAGTTTGCGCGACTGTTCGGCAAAGACGAACACTTGGTCATCAAAACCATTGTTTTACAAGACGAAAATAGGAAGGGGCTGATTGTCTTGATGCATGGCGACAAACAGATTTCCACGCGCAATCTGGCGCGGCATTTGGGTGCGAAACACATCGAACCTGCCGCGCCCGCACAGGCAAACAAGTGGACGGGCTATTTGGTCGGCGGCACAACGCCGTTCGGCATCCGGACAAAATTGGATATTTACGTCGAACAGTCGGTAATGGATTTGGAAACCATCTATATCAACGGCGGAAAACGCGGGTTCATTATCGGCATCCGTCCCGGAGATTTAAATATTTTGAACCCGAAAACAATACAGGCAGCGGTTTGACCGGGAAGTATAGTGGATTAACAAAAACCAGTACAGCGTTGCCTCGACTTAGCTCAAAAAGAACGATTCTCTAAGGTGCTGAAGCACCAAGTGAATCGGTTCCGTACTATTTGTACTGTCTGCGGCTTCGTCGCCTTGTCCTGATTTTTGTTAATCCACTATATAAGGAGCAATATGGACAAAGATTTGTATGCCGTATTGGGCGTGTCGCCGCAGGCGGGGGCGGACGAAATCAAACGCGCCTACCGCAAGCTGGCGATGAAATACCATCCCGACCGCAACCCGGGCAATCCGCAGGCGGAAGAAAAGTTCAAAGAAATCCAACGGGCTTACGATACGCTTTCCGACCTGTCGAAACGGATGCAATACGACGCGTCCTTCAGACGGCATGAGGAACGCGGGCGGCAGGAAGAGGCATTCCGCCGCGAACAGGCGCGCAGGGAGCAGTTTTACCGCGAACAGATGCGCCGCGAACAGGCGTTCAGACAGGAGTTTGAACGGCAGGCCTCACGTTCGCGCCATGCTTACGAACCGTCCGGCGGCGGAAGCGGGCGCAACTATGTCCTCGCCGCCTACATCCTGTTCGGTTTGGGTGCAATCATGCAGTTCATGCCCATAGACGGCGTGATTTTCGCCTATATGCCCATAGTCGGCGTGATTCTCGCCTATATGAAACGGAACAGTTTGGACAGCATTGTCTATGCCGCACATACCGAATACCTGATTAAAACCTTTTGGCGCACATTTTGGCTTTATCTTTTGGGCGCGCTGACTGCCCTTTTGGGTATCGGCGTGCTGATTATTATTGCAACGAACGTCTGGTATTTCTACCGCATCATCGTCGGCTTTATCCGCTTCAACGGCGGCAGGGCGGTTGCACCCGAGAAATGGATATAGTATGGCTTACCTGTTAATCAGCATCGTGTTCAGCGTGTCGGTTTCCATTTTGCTGAAAATGGCAAGAAAGAAAAAAATCGACATCGCGCAGGCAGTCGCCGTCAATTATGTGGTCGCGGTCATACTGACCCTGCTGGTATTGAAGCCGGATATCGGCAATATCGGCGCATTTTTGCCGACGTGGCCGCTGTTTGCCGCTTTGGGCGTGCTGCTGCCGTCCGTATTCGTGATAATGGGCAAATCTGTAGAAGCCGCCGGTATCGTCAAATCCGACGCGGCGCAGCGTTTGTCGCTGTTTTTGCCAATTGTTGCCGCCTTGACGCTGTTTGGCGAAAAACTCAGCGAAGGCAAACTAATCGGGCTGTGCCTCGCATTTGCCGCACTGTTCTGCCTGCTTTGGAAAAGCGACAGCGGCAAAAAATCAGGCAGCGCGTGGCGGCAGGCGGCCTTGCTGCTGGGCGTGTGGGCAGGTTACGGCATTATCGACATCCTGTTCAAACAGCTTGCCAAAAGCGGCACGGCATTTTCAGGCAACCTGCTGGTTGCATTTGTGCTGGCGGGTGTGCTGATGTTTGCCTGCCTGTTTGCCAAATCGGTCAGATGGCGCGTTGAGAGTGTGGTCGGCGGCATACTCTTGGGCGGTTTGAATTTTATGAATATCGTAACCTACATCACCGCGCACCAAATGATGAAGGACAATCCCACGCTGGTTTTTGCCGGTATGAATATCGGCGTGATTGTTTTGGGGACGCTTTCGGGCGCACTGTTTTTTAAGGAAAAAATCAACACAATCAATACGGCGGGAATCGTGTTGGCACTGTGTTCCATCGCCTGCCTGTTTTATTGGGCGGAGGTCAAGGTACTGTTCGGTATATAATCCCGCGTGTCCGCATACCGCGCGGGCGCGCTTTAAGGAATGGTTTTAAATAATTGTTTTTTTTATTAATAAGATAGATTTTTGCCCGAACGGAAATAACCGGCTTTTTCCGACAAACCGCCGGAATCGGGTGGCGGCTAAAACAGCATTGAATGCCGAAAATGCCGTCTGAAGCAGCATCCCTTCTTCAGACGGCATTTGTCTGCAACGTTACAGATGGGGGTTCATCAGGTTTTCAGGAGAGAGAATGCGGTTGAGTTCTTCTTCGCTCAACAGCCCGCGTTCCAAAACGACCTCACGCACGCCTTTGCCGGTTTGGGCGCAGATTTTGCCGACCAAATCGCCGTTGTGGTGTCCGATATACGGGTTCAGATAAGTAACCAGCCCGATGGAGTTGAAGACATACCGCTCGCAGATTTCGCGGTTGACCGTAATGCCTTTGACGCATTTGTCGGACAGGTTGACTGCGGCATTGCCCAAGAGGGAAATGGTTTCAAACATACATTGGGCGATGACCGGCTCCATAACGTTTAATTGCAGTTGCCCGGCTTCGGCGGCAAAAGTGATGGTGGTGTCGTTGCCGATGACTTTGAAGCAGACTTGGTTGACGACTTCGGGAATCACGGGATTGACTTTGGCGGGCATAATGGAAGAACCGGCCTGCAATTCGGGCAGGTTGATTTCTTTCAAGCCGGCACGCGGGCCGGAAGAGAGCAGGCGCAAGTCGTTGCAGATTTTGGAGAGTTTGACCGCCGTGCGTTTCAATGCGCCGTGTACCATCACATATGCGCCGCAATCGGAGGTCGCTTCGATCAGGTTTTCAGTCAGTTTGCAAGGCAGGCCGCTGACTTCGGAGAGTTTTTTGACCACCAGTTCGGCGTAGCCTTTGGGCGTGTTCACGCCTGTGCCGATTGCCGTTGCGCCCAAATTGACTTCCAAGAGCAGTTGGCGGGTGCGGTCAAGGTTGAGGATTTCCTCTTCCAGCAACACTTGGAAAGATTGGAATTCTTGTCCCGCCGTCATCGGTACGGCATCTTGAAGCTGGGTGCGCCCCATTTTCAAAACGTCTTTAAACGCTTCGGCTTTGGCGGCAAAGGCGTTTTTCAATACGGTCAGTTTTTCCAGCAATTCGCCGATGCTGTAATACACGGCAAGGCGGAAGCCCGTAGGATAGGCATCGTTGGTGGATTGGCTGGCGTTGACGTGATCCATCGGATTGACGATGTCGTAGCGGCCTTTTTCGTATCCTAAGACTTCCAATGCGAGGTTGGCAATCACTTCGTTGGTGTTCATATTGACCGAAGTACCGGCGCCGCCCTGATACACGTCGGACGGGAATTGGTCGAGGCAGCGGTTGTTTGACAATACTTCGTCGCAGGCTTTTTCAATAGCGGCGGCGATTTCGGGCTTGACCGCGCCCAACTCGCCGTTTGCCTGTGCGGTCGCTTTTTTGACCATCACCATACTGCGGACAAACTGCGGCACGTCGGAAATTTTTTGTGTGGAAATTTTAAAGTTTTCAATGGCGCGCAGCGTGTGGATGCCCCAATATACTTCGGCGGGAATCTCGCGGTCGCCCAATAAGTCGTGTTCGGTACGGACAGTCATGTTTTTACCTTTGTAAGTCGGATAATTAATATTGAAAAAATGCGTCATCGGAAAGATGCCGCAGCAGGACGAACACTATACCAGTTGGGCGGTATTGTCTATGGTGTTTTCAAGAACAATGCCGTCTGAACGCAGAAGTGCCGCGTCTTAAGGATGCTGCTCCGGCAGGTCTGCCAGCGTTTTCCGCGCCAGCGTCGCACCGAGGTTATGGCGGTGCAGCCCCAAAACGATGCCCGTCCACACACCGCGTCCGCTCGTGCCGGTCAGCAGCGCAACGCCTCCGGTCAGCCATTGGTAGAGGGAATGCGGAAGCACATGGACGGAATATGCCGCATCATGCCTGCCGCGATAACGGACACGCCCGAACGCACCATAAACAACCAGTTCCTTATCATCGATATAAACCGATTTGCACGTCGTCAGCGCATACCACCAACGCTCCATGCGCCACATCCAAAACACGGCAAAACCCGCCGTCAAGACGCTGTAAAGCGAATCGGATACGGGAGGAACACCCCATTCGAGCAACTGGTTTCCGCCGCCTATCCAAAGCAGCAGACCGAAAAACAGCGCAAGCAGCGGCTGAAACAACCTGCCACGCAGAACGGAATGCCGGAACAGCAGCCCTTCGCCCGCAACAGAAACCCCGAACGGCAAATCACGTTTTAAGGTTCTGATATATTCGGAAAGGTTGGTCGGATTGGAATGCGGTGCAGCCATATCGGTTTTCGGTTTGCAGCATGTGGAACAATGCCGTTTGAAGGGGTACACCTTTTGAGTCCTTACAGGCTTAGGAAGAGGGTAAAACATACCGCAAAACATACCATAAAAAACGGTAACGGATAGTTGTAAACGGTTGATGACGATTATAGGCAATAACGGATTTTCCCAATGAAATTATTGTTTGAATAATAAAAAATCCCAAACTGTAAAAGTTTGGGATTTGTATTTGGCAGAGAGGAAGGGATTCGAACCCTCGATACGCTATTCACGTATACACGCTTTCCAGGCGTGCGACTTAAACCACTCATCCACCTCTCTAATGGCGGAAAATTATCCCAATCGGGATAATTTATTATTTGGTGCCCAGGAGAAGACTCGAACTTCCACACCCGTGAGGATACCAGCACCTGAAGCTGGCGCGTCTACCAATTCCGCCACCTGGGCAATATAAATATCTAAATAAAGCAAAGTATGATTGGTGCCCAAGAGAAGACTCGAACTTCCACACCCGTGAGGATACTAGCACCTGAAGCTAGCGCGTCTACCAATTCCGCCACCTGGGCTTTGCTTTATTTACTGTTTTGCGGTACAGTGTCTTTCCGCAAAGAAGTCGCTATTATATAGGTCATAAAAAGAATGTCAACGGTCAAAATGAACAAAAATATTAAATATTTAA
Source organism: Neisseria basseii (assembly GCF_962707005.1). Lineage (NCBI taxonomy): Bacteria > Pseudomonadati > Pseudomonadota > Betaproteobacteria > Neisseriales > Neisseriaceae > Neisseria > Neisseria basseii. Next base: position 88,788 of record NZ_CAUIXH010000007.1, read on the forward strand.
ATTTACGGGAAAAAGATCCGTTTTTGGGTCGGGAGAAACAGCGTTATGAACATCCTTTGCCCAGTCGGGAATGGATAATTGAATTGTTGGAGCGCAAAGGTGTGCCTTCAAAAATCGAATCGCTTTCACGCGAGCTTTCGATTACGGAAGACGAGTATGTCTTTTTTGAACGCCGTCTGAAAGCGATGGCGCGGGACGGTCAGGTTTTAATCAACCGCCGGGGCGCGGTTTGCGCGGCGGACAAATTGGATTTGGTCAAATGCCGCGTCGAGGCGCATAAGGACGGTTTCGGCTTCGCCGTACCGCTCATGCCGACGGGCGAAGGAGATTTCGTTTTATACGAACGCCAGATGCGTGGTGTCATGCACGGCGACATTGTTACCGTCCGCCCTGCCGGCATAGATCGCAGGGGGCGGCGCGAAGGGACGGTTCTGGATATTGTCGAACGCGCGCAAAGCAAAGTTGTCGGTCGTTTCTATATGGATAGGGGCGTGGCGATTTTGGAGCCGGAAGACAAGCGTCTGAACCAAAGCATCGTATTGGAACCTAACAGCGTCGCGCATTTCAAACCCGAATCCGGTCAGGTCATTGTCGGCGAAATCGAGACTTATCCCGAGCAAAACCGCCCAGCCGTAGCGAAAATCATTGAAGTATTGGGCGATTATGCCGACAGCGGCATGGAAATCGAAATTGCCGTGCGCAAGCATCATTTGCCGCACCAATTCAGCGAAGCGTGTGCCAAAGCCGCGAAAAAAATTCCCGACCATGTACGCAAAAGCGATTTGAAAGGCCGCGTCGATTTGCGCGACCTGCCTTTGGTAACGATAGACGGCGAAACGGCGCGCGATTTCGACGACGCGGTGTTTGCCGAAAAAGTCGGACGCAATTACCGTCTGGTCGTGGCGATTGCGGATGTCAGCCATTATGTCCGCCCTGACGATGTGATTGATGCAGATGCTCAAGAACGCAGTACCAGCGTATATTTCCCGCGCCGTGTGATTCCGATGCTGCCGGAAAACCTGTCTAACGGCATTTGCTCGCTCAATCCCGATGTCGAGCGTTTGTGTATGGTGTGCGATATGGTCGTTACCTATGCGGGCAATATCAAAGAATACCGCTTCTATCCCGCTGTGATGCGCTCTCATGCAAGGCTGACGTACAACCAAGTTTGGAAATGGCTTTCAGACGGCATCGACTATCCGCACAAAGCCCAAATCGACACCCTCTACAAACTCTTCAAAATCCTTCAGAAAAAACGCTTCGAACGCGGCGCGGTGGAGTTTGACAGCATCGAAACCCAAATGCTTTTCGACGATAACGGTAAAATCGAAAAAATCGTTCCCGTTGTCCGTAATGAAGCCCACAAGCTGATTGAAGAATGTATGCTGGCGGCGAATGTTTGCTCAGCGGATTTTCTGTTGAAAAACAAGCATACGGCTTTGTTCCGCAACCATTTGGGTCCCACGCCCGAAAAACTCGCCACCCTGCGCGAGCAGCTCGGTCTGTTGGGGCTTCAACTTGGCGGCGGCGACAACCCGTCGCCGAAAGACTATGCCGCACTTGCCGAACAATTCAAAGGCAGGCCCGATGCCGAATTGCTGCAAGTGATGATGCTGCGCTCCATGCAGCAGGCAGTTTACGAACCGCATTGCGACGGACACTTCGGCCTTGCCTACGAAGCATACGCCCACTTCACCTCCCCCATCCGCCGCTATCCCGACCTGACCGTACACCGCGCCATCAAAGCCGTGTTGAACCAACAAACCTACACGCCAAGCAAAAGCTGGCAGGCTTTGGGCGTACACACCTCGTTCTGCGAACGCCGCGCCGACGATGCCAGCCGCGACGTGGAAAACTGGCTGAAAACCTATTACATGCGCGATAAAGTTGGCGAAGTATTCGAAGGTAAAATCTCAGGGGTGGCAAATTTTGGAATATTTGTCACTTTGGACGATATCCATATCGACGGTCTAGTGCATATCAGCGATTTGGGCGAAGATTATTTCAACTTCCGCCCCGAAATTATGGCAATCGAAGGCGAACGCAGCGGCATCCGTTTCAATATGGGGGACAGGGTTGCCATTAAAGTGGCCCGTGCAGATTTGGATACCGGAAAAGTTGACTTTGTCTTGATTGCGGGCGGCACGTCCGGCAGAAAGCATTCTGGAAAAAACAAAATGCCCAATGCAGAACCCAAAAGAAAAAAAGCCAAACCACCCAAGAAGAATACCCCGTCAAACGGCAAATTGGAAAAAGGAGGGAAAGGGCAGAAGGGGAAAAGTAAAAAATCCGTTTCCATCAAAATAAAGAAAGCCAAGAATAACCGCTAATCCGTATCGAGGAAGTTGCCGATGCGGTCGAACTTTACCTTTCTCCAATCCGATTTCCCCATTCTGTTTACGCTTGTGCGCAATGCAGAACGCTATTTTGCCGACGATTCCAACATGTTGATAATGAAAACCCATCAGTTTGCTGAGCTGACGGAGAAAACCGTGGCGGCAAACTATGGACTGGCGGAGTCGGAAAACGGTTCGTAGTCGGATCTGCTCAAACAGTTGCACGTTATGGCATTAATCGAGATATGCTGCATCTTTTCCACGGTTTGCGTAAGTCCGGCAATGCGGCAACGCACGTATTTAACGACGACCGTAAAGCGGCGGTAGAAAGTTTGATGGCAGCGTGGCAGATTGCATTGTGGTTTTGCCGCATTTTTGCCGACGGGCAGGAAGATTTTGTGTCGGAAGCCTTTAATCCTGCCTATTTGCAGACACAAAGTACGCTAGAAAATCCGCCGGTTTCCAACGGAGAAGAGCAACGCCTGTTGAAAGCGCAAGAAGCGGAATTGGCAAAATTGCACACGGAATTGGCCGCGAAAAGCGAAAAAGAACAACAGGCACGCCGCAACCAATTGGACAAACATTTTGCCCACAGCCGCCAGATGCAGAATTTGGATGAAAAATAAACCTGGCTGCTGTTGATTGATGCCCAACTGCGCGAAGCCGGTTGGGAAGCGGATACGGAAAATCTGAACTACCAAAAAGGCACGTATCCAGAAAAAGGGCGGAATTTGGCGATTGCCGAATATCCGTGCGGCAAGGACAGGGCGGATTACGTGCTGTTCTGCGGTTTGATGCCGATTGCCACGGCGGATGAAGCACACCAAGAAAAATCTCGGCATTTTCTGAAAAAAAACTTTGGCAGTTTATTGCACTATTTGCAACTCCCTTGCACTTTTATAAAAGCGACGGTTATCGTCGCTTTTGTTTTACCGGTTGCAGATAACCGGTTCGCCGCTTGAGACCTTTACAAAATTCCCCAAAATCCCCTAAATTCCCACCAAGACGTTTAGGGGATTTCTCATGAACACCTTCTTCCAGCAAACCGCCCAAGCCATGATTGCCAAACACATCGACCACTTCCCACTATTGAAGTTGGATCAAGTGATTGATTGGCAGCCGATCGAACAATACCTGAACCGTCAAA